>JAHEDC010000111.1 GCA_024641425.1 Verrucomicrobiales bacterium
CTTACTTCGACAAGATGGGCGTCACCGGCCGCGTTGATCCGGCGAGCGATCCCGCGCTTTCCCTCGCCGCCTGGCGCGCCGCGCAGGCCGGGAAGGACACGATGGGCGTGCCCGGCGACCTCAATGGCTGGCTTAAGGAAGGCCCGGAAAAGGAGCGCACGCCAGAGGAGCTGAACCGTATCCGCGACTACTACGTGCAGAACGTCTGCGCCGCCACGCGCGCGCCCTTCGCCCCGATGGTCGCCGAGCTGGCCGCGATCCAGAAGGAACGCACCGATTACGACGGGGCGGTGCCGTCCACCTTTGTCTGGAAGGATCTGCCGCAGCCGCGCGAGAGCTTTGTCATGACCCGCGGTCAGTACAACACGCCGGGCGAGAAGGTCGAACCGGGAACGCCCGCCGTGCTTCCACCTCTAGTGAAAGCCGGCGAGCGCGCGAGCCGGCTCGATCTCGCGAAGTGGCTCATCGCGCCGGAGAATCCGCTCACCGCCCGCGTCGCGGTGAACCGGTTCTGGCAGCAGATGTTCGGGCTCGGGCTGGTGAAAAGCAGCCACGATTTCGGGACGCAGGGCGACCTCCCGAGCCATCCCGAGTTGCTTGACTGGCTCGCGGTTTCTTTCCAGGAAAGCAGCTGGGACGTGAAGAAGCTCCTGCGCCTCATGGTCACAAGCCGCACCTTCCGCCAGCAGAGCAAGGCGGAGGAGAAATTCTGGGTCCACGATCCGGAGAACCGCCACCTCGCCCGCGGCCCGCGCTTCCGCCTCGGGGCGGAGCAGATCCGCGACCAGGCGCTCTTTGTGGGCGGCCTCCTGAAGTTGGAGCTGGGCGGGAAAGGCGTGAATCCCTACCAGCCGCCGAACATCTGGGAACCGGTCGGCTTCGGTGGCTCGAACACCCGCTTCTACACTCAGGGCAAGGGCGATGACCTCTACCGCCGCACGCTTTACACCTTCCTCAAGCGCACCGCGCCACATCCCTTGCTTACGAATTTCGACGCCCCGTCCCGCGAGCAATCGTGCATCCGCCGCGACCGCACGAATACCCCACTCCAGGCCCTCCAGCTCATGAACGACGTCCAGCACTGGGAAGCCGCGCGCGGTTTCGCCTCGCGGCTCATGGCCGCTGCGACCGCCCCCGAGGCACGGATCGATTTCGCCTTCCGCACCCTCCTTGCCCGCCCTGCCGCGTCCGAGGAGTCAACGGTCGTGTTGGAGCTCTTCCAGCGCCAGCTCGCCCGCTATCAGGCCGCTCCCGAGGAGGCGCGAAAGGCGATCACCTTCGGCGAAAGCGCGCCCGCCGCCGGCCTCGACGAGCCCGAACTCGCCGCCTGGACGCTCGTGGCCAATCTCCTCCTGAACATGGACGAGGCGGTTGTCCGCAATTGACGATGAAACCCCGTTTCCTACGGACTCGGATAGTCCCGCACCACCTTCAGGCCCTCGATGCAGTCGAAGTGCTTGTCGAGGGTGAGCACCCCCGCGCCCGCCTCGAGCGCGCAGGCGGCGATCACGCCGTCGGTCAGCGGAATCGTGTGGCCCGCGCGGGCGCAATGCCAGAGGATGTCCTCGGCCCGCTCCCAGTGGCGGTTCAGGGTCGGGATGTAGCGGAGGCAGTCGAGATAGCCGCGCAGGGCCGCCCGCGCCTTCGGCAGCCGGAGCCCGCGCGTGATCTCGCAGCGCACCACGCCGCAGGTCAGGATATCCACGTCCCGCGCCAGCACGGAAAACTCCCGCGCCGGATCGATCCCCTGGCGCAGCAGCGGGATGAACATGCAGGAATCAATGAGCAACATACAAGTCGTTCAGCCTTTCCGCTTCCGGGAAGGCGCTTTCCGCGAGGACGCGCGGTAGGGAGTGGTCGCGGCGTCCTCCGCCACCCGCAGGGGCAGGAGATCGTAGGCTGGATCCACCGCGCCAATAAGTTCCTCACGCGTCAGTCCAAGCCCTTTGCGACCGTATTCGGCGAGCCTTTCCCTCCGGTCCATCTCACGGAGCGCCATGTCCACGGCCTCCGTTTTGCTGGCCGCACCGGTGAGGCGGATCACCCTCTCGAGCAGCGCGTCGTCGATGTGCATGGTCATTTTCATACCCAGAGTATGGCATCGTTGCCATACTCCTTCAACTCTTTTTACCACCTCCCATGAATTCTTTTCTCGAACACCAGATTCTCCAGACCCGGCGCCAGTTTTTCGGCCGGACAGGCTTGCGCCTTGGCGGCGTCGCGATGGCTTCCCTGCTCGGTTCCGAAGGGGCCCGAGCCTCCGCCTCGCGGGTGCATCCGCCCCTCCCCGGTCTCCCGCATTATTCCGGTAAAGCGAAGGCCGTCATTTACCTCCACATGAACGGCGGCCCATCGCAGCTCGACACCTGGGACTACAAGCCGAAGCTCGCCGAGCAGTTCGACAAGGATCTCCCGAAGTCCTTCCTCGGCGACCGCATCACGACCATGACCAGCGGCCAGGGACGCTTCCCGGTCGCGCCCTCGAAGTTCAAATTCACCCAGCACGGGCAGTGCGGACGCTGGGTCAGCGAACTCCTCCCGCACACCGCGAAGATCGTCGATGACATTGCGGTCGTGAAGGCGGTGCATACCAACGCGATCAATCACGATCCCGCCTGCACCTTCGTCATGACCGGCAGCGAGGTGCCCGGAAAGCCGAGCATGGGCTCGTGGATCTCCTACGGGCTCGGCGCGGAAACGAGCGACCTGCCCGCCTTCGTCGCCCTCATGCCGAATTTTCCGAATGGCTCGAACGCGCAGGCCCTCTTTAGCCGCATGTGGGGTCCCGGATTTCTCCCTGGAAAACACAGCGGGGTCGTCCTCCGCTCGGGAGCCGATCCGGTCCTCTATCTCGAGAACCCTCCCGGCGTTGATCGCACCGACCGCCGCGCCATGCTCGATGCCCTGGGCAAACTGAATGCCCGTGGCTTCGCGAAAATGGGCGATCCTGACATTCAGACACGAATTTCCCAGTACGAGATGGCCTTCCGGATGCAGTCCAGCGTGCCGGATCTCACCGACATGAGCAGCGAGTCGCCGGCGACGAAAACCCTCTACGGTCCGAATGTCGACAAGCCCGGCTCCTTCGCCGGCAGCGCGCTCCTGGCGCGTCGGCTCGTCGAACGCGGGGTACGCATGGTGCAGATCATGCACCGTGGCTGGGATTCCCACGGAAACCTGCCGAACGAACTCGGTAACCAGTGCGGCGATACGGATCAGGCCTGCGCGGCGCTGGTCACGGATCTCAAGCAGCGCGGGATGCTCGACGACACCCTCGTCGTCTGGGGCGGTGAGTTCGGCCGCACCGTCTATTCGCAAGGCACCCTAACAAAGGAAACCTACGGTCGCGATCACCATCCGCGGAATTTCTGCATGTGGATGGCCGGCGGCGGCATCAAGGGTGGCGTCGAACTGGGCGAGACCGACGAGTATTCCTACAATCCCGTCGCCGATGCGGTGCACATCAATGAGATCAACGCGACGATCCTCCACTGCCTCGGCATCGACCACGAGCGCTTCACCCTCAAATACCAGGGCCTCGACCAACGCCTCACCGGCGTCGAGCCCATGAGGGTCATCCGCCAGATCCTCGCCTGATCAGAATCGCGCTTTCCGCGTCCGGTTAAGCTCCTGCTTCAAGAAGGCCGGAAGGATCTCCTCTTCGATCATCTCAAAGGCGGCGGCCAATCCTGACGCCTGGTAACAGCGTCCGATTCGCGCCTCGATCTCGGTCGGGTTGCCGAGATTGCCGAGAAACTGGTTCGACGTCATGCGCGTGAACTGCTCCGCGTCCATACCCCTACCCGCGCGGAGGATCCATTCCCGCGCGAAAAGCCCGAGCACGGCGTCCCCCACCCAAGCGGCCTCGCGGCTCTCGCGCAGGGCTTCGCCCGCTTTCCTCGAGGTCGCCATTTTCCGCGCGACTAGCGCAGCGTGAATTCCGGAAGACGCACGATCTCGCCGCCCTTCTTCGCCGACTCGTGCGAGAGAATGCCGACGCAGGTGATGTTCGCCGACTCGACCGCGTTCGGGTAGGCGTCGTCACCGGTGAGGAGCATGTTCACAAACTGGTGCGCGAGGTGCGGGTGCGAGCCGCCGTGGCCTCCTCCCTGGGTAAAGCTCAAGTGTTCCTCGCCCCCCTCGCCGCCATAGACGCCACCGGTCGTGAAGGGCGCGATCTCCTCCGGAAGCCGGCACGCGTAATCGGGGCATTCGACCTCCTCCGGGATCTCCGGCTCCGGCTTCTTCGCCGTGTGGACGACCAGCGGCTGGCCCTCGATAAGCGGCCACTCGACGGACTTCTTCGATCCGTAGACCTCGAAGCTCTCGCGGTACTGCCGTGCCACGTCGAAGAGCGAGCGGTAGACCTGCGCGCTCACATCCGAGTCCTTGAACTTGATGTGTGTCGTCTCGACCGCGTAGGGCGAGCCGTAGCAGGAATGCATGTCCTCGCTGATCGTGCCGGACGCGAAGCAGGACACGTATTCCGCCTGATCGCGGTTCAGGCCGAGCACCGGGCCGACGCAATGGGTCGCGTAATACATCGGCGGCAGACCCGGCCAGTAGCCCGGCCAGCCTTCCATGTCCTGCTGGTGGCTCGCCTTCAGGAACTGCAACTTGCCCAGCTCCCCCTTGTCGAAGAGCTCCTTCATGAAGAGGAACTCCCGCGCGTAAACGACGGTTTCCATCATCATGTATTTCAAACCTGTCTCCTTGCACAGGCGGACGATTTCCTCGCACTCCTCGACCGAGGTCGCCATCGGCACGGTGCAGGCGACATGCTTGCCCGCCTTCAGCGCCCTGATCGACTGCGCGCCGTGGTCGGGGATCGGCGTGTTGATGTGGACGGCATCGATCTCCGGGTCGGCCAGCATTTCTTCGAAGTCGAGGTAGCGCTTCTCGATGCCGAACTTGTCGCCGATCTCGTTCACCTTCGCCTCCGTGCGCTGGCAGATGGCGTACATGTTGGCGTTCGGGTGGCGTTGGTAGATCGGAATGAACTCGGCTCCGAAGCCCAGTCCGGCGATGGCGATATTGACGGTCTTTTTCTCAGTCATGGCAGTGGGTGTTTTACACGTTGCGGGATCGTGCCACAACGATCAAATTGCGTCTTGGTCGGCACAGCCAATTTTTGGGATAAATCGGCCATTTCTCACCGCAGCGCCTCCATGCCCCCGAAAAAGCCAGAAAGCCTTTCCGCTCCAGCGGCGGAGGCCGAACGCGCCGCTTATCTGGAGGCGATGGATCCGCGCCGTAACATCCGGGAGCTTTTCGAGTACCTCCCGGGCATTTCCTTCTTCATGAAGAACCGTCGCAGCATCCTCATGGGGGCGAACCGAAGTTTTCTCGAGCGTTTCGGTTTCGACTCCGAGGAGGAGATCGTCGGGAAGTCGGATTTCGACCTTTTCCCGGAGAAAATGGCCGAGCACTTCCGCACCGACGACCGCGCGGTCATGCAGTCCGGAAAGGCCAAGATCAACCTCGTCGAACTCTTTCCGAACCGCCAGGGCATCCCCGACTGGTTCCTCACCAACAAGCTTCCCGTTCATGCCCGCGACGGGGCGATCCTCGGCGTCATGGGCACGGTACAGAACTACGAGCTGAAACGCCGCATCGAACAGCCCTATCCGGAGATCGCCCGCGCCGTCGACTACATCCGCGCCCATCTCGAGGAGCCGCTCCAGGTCAAGAAACTCGCCCGCATGGCCGGCCTTTCCGTGCGGCAGTTCGACCGCAAGTTCAAGGAGACCTTCAACATCACGCCCAAGAGTTTCATCATCAAGACCCGCGTCCAGCAGGCCTGCGAGCTGCTTCGCAAGGGTGATGCCACCCTCAGCGACGTCGCCTGCGACCTTGGCTTCTACGACCAGAGCTCCTTCACCCTCCACTTCCGCAAGGAAATGGGCCTCACCCCGCTACGGTACCAGAAGCAGTTCCGGATGACGGGGGGCGGGGGGTGAAAGAAACAAGGTTTCCGCAGTCGCAATGCCATTGACGACCCATCCAAGACCTTGGAGCACGCTTCGACCAGTGGCTCAGCGGCCTCGGTAGAATCGACTTTCGCGCCCGTCCCCGGTTTGCGGGGACGGGCCATCTGCATGTTCGGGTTCCAGCAAGGCAAATCGCGGGTTAGTTGAGAGCGTCGCCGACGACGATTACAAGAATGGTGGAGGCGCACCCTATTCCCAACGCAGGCCAATAGGCGTGCAGAACCGGAAGCTGGCGTTTGAGCCGATCAGAATTTCTCGCGACCAGGAAGAGCGCAGGAGCAATGAATGTAGATGAGAACAAGACTACCCACGCCACCGAAGGTGGCTCGATATGCCGCGAAAAAGACATCTGTTCTCCGCCGAGTGACCACAGCAGAAATGCGCCGATGATATCAGCGAGCAGCTTGAAGCGATTGTTGGTATCCGCCATGGGAAGATCTCCAGCCGAGAAGTGCTAAGTGCATGCTTGTTTTTCGATTTGGAGCGGACGTTTCGCAAAGGAATAGAAGCGAGTGGCTGTTCAGGGAGGGCTGGAGATGAGGCGGTTGCCGAAACAGTTAGGCGCGGGAAATGGTTTCGGATTGATGGAGTATTGGGATTTTCGACGAAATTTGATCCTACCCTTCGGGTTTCCGAACGAGCAAGCACGGCCCGCGTCGCCGCGCGGCAACGTTAGTGGCCGGCGGGATCGGCGGCGGCTTCGTCGTCCTGGCTTTTCCCCCGCAGCGGCCGGAGATACCAGTCTTTCCCCCGCTTCAGGATCTTGCCGAGGTCCTCGCTGACGAGGTAGGCGCCGGGGATGAGGTAGAGGGTGATGACGGTGGCAAAGAGGATGCCGAAGCCGAGGGAAACGGCCATCGGGATGAGGAATTGGGCCTGAATGGAGCGGTCGAAGATGAGGGGCATGAGGCCGGCGAATGTGGTGAGGGAGGTGAGGAGAATGGGCCGGAAGCGCGCCCCACCGGCGGTGAGAATGGCCTCGCGTAGGGAAACGCCTTCGGCCCGCCGGTTGTTGACGAAGTCGACCATGACGAGGGAGTCGTTCACAACGACGCCGGCGAGGGCGAGGATGCCGAAAACGGAGAGGTAGGAGGGGACAATCCCCATGATGATGTGCCCGAGGAGGGCGCCGATGATGCCGAAGGGGACAGCGAGGAGGACGAAGATGGGCTGGATGAGGGATTTGAAGGGAATGGCGAGGAGGGCGTAAAGGCCGAGAAGGAGGCCGATGGAGTTGAAGAGGGTGCGGCGCTTCGATTCCTCGTTCTCGGCGATGTAGCCGGTGTAGCGGTAGGAGAGGTCGTCGCCCTTGTTGACGAGCCGCTGGATCTCGGGAGCGGCGGCGGCGGCGATGCCCATGATGTCGACGTCCTCGTTGTCGGGAATGGCCCGCACACGGATAACCTCTGCGCTGTCGACCCGGGTGAGGGAGCCGGGGGTCTTGACGAATTTGACGTCGGCGACGGTCTGGAGGGAGACGGACGCGCCGGCGGGGGTGCGGATTTCGAGCGTTTCGAGGGTGTGGAGGGACTGGCGTTCGTCCTGGGTGAGGCGCACCATGACGCGGATGTCGTCGCGCCCGCGCTGGACGCGCTGGGCCTCGTCGCCGAAGATGGCCTGGCGCACCTGGCGGGCGAGTTCCTGCTGGGTAAGCTGGAGTTCGGTGGCGCGGGGCTTGAGGGAGATTTCCAACTCGTCCTGGCCGCTGTTGAGGTCGGCCCAGGCGTCGGCGATGCCGTCGTAGGATTCGAGGAGGGCCTCAATTTCCTCCGCGATGGTGTCCTTTTCAGGCGAGCCCTCGCCGCGGAGTTCGAGCTCAAGCGGTTCCTGCTCGCGCTGGCCGCGTCCGCCACCCCGGCTTTCGCCCCGGATGTAGAAGGACATGGCCTCGGGGATCTCGCCGACGATCTCCTGCCAGCGCTGAGCGATGACGCTGTTCTTCGGTCCGGGTTCGGAGCGGAAATTGGGAGGCATGATCTCGACCGAGACGCTGCCTTGGGTGGTGTCGATGCCGGAATCCCCCCATCCGCCGTCACCGGTCTCGGTGTAGACGTTCGAGATAAGGGAGACACCGGTGTCGCCGTCCATGAACTCGGCCTTCAACTGGTCGACGGCGGCGGCGATGCGTTTGACATAGAGATCGGTGCGCTCGAGGGGCGTGTCGTTGGGGAAGTCGATCTCCGCGCTGACGCGGAGGCGGTCGACGGTCGGCGTGGCGACGAAGCCGAGTTTCCCGCTGAGGCAGTAGCCGTACATGAGCAGGCCCATCGCGGCGAAGAGGGCGAGCACGGCGTAGCGGTGGGCGAGGGCATACCGGAGAGAGGGTTCGTAGACGCGCGTCACGAAGGTTTCGAGCCCATCCGCGAAGCTTTTCTGAAAGCGGGTGAAGAAATTGAACTTCGTCCGGCCGACCTTGAGATGCTTCAGGTGGGAGGGAAGGACAAGCTTGGACTCGATCAGGGAGAAAAGCAGAACCGGCGCGACGACGGGCGGGATCTGCTTCGCATAGGTGCCCCAGTGGCCGGGAAAATTCAGGAGCGGGAGGAAGGCGAGGATGGTAGTGAGGACGCCGAAGGTAACGGGGACGGCGACTTCCTTCGTCCCGAGGACGCTGGCCTCGAGGGGGTTCATCCCGGTCTTGAGTTTCGAGTAGATGTTCTCGCCGGTGACAATGGCGTCGTCGACGACGAGACCGAGAACGATGATGAAGCCGAAGACGCTCATCAGGTTCGCGGTCAATCCGAAGACGGGCATGAAGAGAATGCCGCCGGCGAAGCTGACCGGAATGCCGATGACGACCCAGAAGGCGAGCGCGGGCCGCAGGAAGAGGCCGAGGAGGATGAAGACGAGCACGCACCCTTGAACGAGCGACCACCCGAGGGTGTTCAGCCGACCGCGGATCGAGATCGACTCGTCGTCCCAGACAAAGAGCTCGATACCTTCCGGAAAGCGCTGGCGGGAGTTCGCGACGTACTCGCGCACCGATTCGGAGATGCCGATGGCGTTCTCGTCATCGTGCCGCATGACCTCGACCATGAGGGCGGGCCGTCCGTTGAAGCGGACGAGCTGGCGATCCTCCTCGAAGCCATCCTTGATCGTGGCCACCTCGCTGAGGAGAACCTGCGCGCCGAGGCTCGAGCGCACCGGGATGGAGGCGAAATCCTCTCGCGTGTATGCCTGGCCGCGCGTGCGCACGGTGATGCTCCCGCTTTCGCTCTGGATGGAACCAGCCGGCATGTCGACGGAGGAATTCCGGATCGCCTGGGTGAGTTCCTGGAAGCTGACGCCGTAGGAGCGCAGCTTCTCCTGGCTGGCCTCGATGGCGATCTCGTAGGGGCGAACGCCCTTGAGTTCGGCCTGGCTGATGCCGTTCAGCTCGATGATGTCGTCGCGCACGCGCTCGGCGGCGCGGCGGAGTTCGTCCTCCTCCAGATCCCCCATGACGGCCACGGTGAGCACCTCCTTCCAGGCATTCGAATCCGGAATGTTCAACTGCGGCCGCTCGGTCTCGTCGGGGAAGGTGTTGATGCGGTCGACGCGGTTCTGCACCTCGGCCAGGGCATCGCGCATGTCGTTGCCGTCCTTGATCTCGACCCAGAGCGTCCCGCGGCCCGGTCGGGCTTCCGAGCGGATGGTCTCGATCATTGGGAGGTCGCGGATCGCCTCCTCGATGGGAATGATGATGTCCTGCTCGACGGACTTCGCCTGTCCGCCGCGGTAGTTCATGCTGATGTAGATATCGTTGAACTCCCATGTCGGGTCCACCTGGAGTGGAACCTTCTCCCACGCGACATAGATGCCCGCGACAAGGATGCCGACCAGAAGGATGTTAGCCGCGATGTCGTTGCGTGCGAACCAGCGGATCACGAGTCTTCGGCGGGCTTAGGGTTGAGGTCGTCGGCGCCGGTGGGATCGGGTTCCGTCGGCGGGAGGATTTC
The DNA here is from genome assembly GCA_024641425.1 of Verrucomicrobiales bacterium. GTDB lineage: Bacteria > Verrucomicrobiota > Verrucomicrobiia > Verrucomicrobiales > DEV007 > JAHEDC01. Next base: position 9,929 of record JAHEDC010000111.1, read on the forward strand.
CACGCGGGTGATATTCGGCGCATAGGCGAGGCGGGTCGTCGCGAGAAGGGCTCCGTCCGGGATCTCGGCATCGCGAATGACAAGGATCTCCTTGTCGGACCAGATCGGGACGATCTCGTGGCGGGTGAGGATCATTTCCTTCTCATCAACGAGGTAGATGCGGTCGAGCTGCCGCACGGCGGAGCGCGGGACGACCATGACGTTCTCCAGGATCTTCCCCTTGATGATCGCGCCGACGGGCTGACCGATGCGTAGCGGTGGACGGCGTTCGTCCGGTTTCAAGGCAAGCGAGAAGGGATCCGCGATGCGGGCGATGGCGAAAAGCTCGCGGGATTCCATGTCGAGCGCGCCCTCGGTGCCGACGATCTCGCCGTGCCATTCCGTTTCCGATTCCTCGTTCAGCGAATCGCGAAGCTCCACGTCCACCGGGCTCTCGTCGCGGCTTTCGGGAATGGTGAGGAAGGCAAGTTCGGTCGCGGCGATGGGCAGCCGGACCTCAGCGTAGTCCGTGGTGTAGATCGAAGCCAGCGGGGTGCCCGGCGAAACGGATTGCCCGACGGAGACGGTGCGCATGAGGACGCGGCCGTTGAAGGGCGCGCGGACACTCGCGCGTTCCAAATCGCGGCGGGCGCGGTCGAGGGCGGCGGTGGCGGCCTTCACATTGGCCTCCGCCTCGCGGAGCTGCGGTAGGCGGAGCACCAGCTCGTTCGGCTCCTCCTCGTAACCCAGATCCTCCCAGTTGAGCCGCGCCTGGTTCGCCTTGGCCTCTTCCTGGGAAAAGAGAGCGCTGGCACGGGCGAGCTGTGCCTCGGCGGTCGCGACGTCGGCCTCGAAGTCGTCGGGTTCGAGCCGAAGAAGAACGTCGTCCTGCTTGAAGAAGGCCCCATCTTCGAGCCCGGGCGCGATGGTTTGCACCTTTCCTCCGACGTCGGCCGTAAGCGTGGCCTCGTTCAAGGCACGGACGACTCCCTGGGTCTTGACGCTGGTTTCGAAGTCGTGGCGACGCAGTTCATGAACCTGGGTCTTGAGGACGCGTCCTTCCGGAGCGGCCCGCTTTCCCTTCTCCTCAGGCACCGAAAGCTGTTTGTAGCCGATCCAGCCGGCGACAAGGATGACGATGGGAATGAGAACGCGAAGGAGAAATTGCATCAGGTGGTGGGAAAACGGATACGACGGAAAGCGGGATAATGGAACGAACGGAGTGACTAGGCTTCGCTCTCGAAATCGCCGCCGAGGGCCAGATGAAGGTCAACCCTGTTCTGCAGGCGTTGGTTGCGGAGAAGGATCATCGAATTGCGCGCGCTGACAGCGCGGCGCTGCGCTTCGAGCACCTCGAGGATGCCGACGATGCCCTGCGAATAGTCCCGCGCGGCCTGGGTTTCGGCGAGCGAGGCCTGGCTCAATTCGACGGCAAGGTATTTCTCCTGCTCGGCGAGGGAACGTTCGGTCGCAAGCGCGGACTCGACCTCGCGCAGGGCCTCGAGCACGAGGCTGGCGTAGCGGCGGATGGTCGCCTCGTTCTGGGCGAGAGCCTGCCGGGCCTCGGCCGTCGGCGCGCCGCCCTCGAAGACGGTCTGGGCGACCCGCGACGCCGCGTTCCAGACGATGGCCTCGGGGTCGAGCAACATGTCCGAGAGACGCGGACTCGAAGTCGAGGCGCGCCCTGTGAGGACGAAGCTCGGAAGCAGGCTTTTCCGCGCGGCACCGGCCCGTTTCGCGGAGGCGAGGACGTCGGCCTCGGCGGCGACCAGATCCGGCCTTCGCCCCAGCAGGCCGGAGGGCAGGCCGGAGGGGATTTCCTTGCCCAGATCCGGCAAGTCATCACGTCCTTTCAGCGCGGACGCCGGATAATCGCCGATGAGGACTTCGAGGGTGCGGGACGATTCCTCGGTGGCGAGGCGGCGTTGCACGACGGCGCGTTCCGCTGCGGCGACGTTGTTCCGGCCGAATTGGACGTCGAGCGGACTGGCGGTCTCATCCCCGGCCTTGTAGTTCCGCTCGATGATCCGGTAATTACGCTCATAACTGTCGCGCGTCTCCTCGGCGAGCTTGACTTGCTGCCGGGAGGTGATGAGGTCGAACCAGGCTTTGGCCGTATTCGCGGCGAGGGAAAGCCGTGCGGCCCGGAAGTCCGCCTGCGCCCCCACATAATCGGCAGAGGCCGCGTGATCGAGATCCCGCAGCCGCCCCCAGAGATCGATCTCCCAGGCGGCATCGAACGTCAGGCCGTAGTCGGACTCGCGGGCGATCCGGGTTGTCGTCACGGGCGTGATCTCCGCGATCGTCGCCGCCGCGGTCGCGGCGGCATCCGCCATTGCCGCGGGTGTCGTCATCGTCGTCGCCGGAACTTCGGGCGTCAGGGTGATCGTTTCGTGGCGTTGCGTGCGCGATCCCGAACCCGAAAAGCCGATCGAGGGAAAGCGCGAGGACCGTCCGATGATCGTGCCCTGCTTCGCGATCTTCAGCCGCGCCGCCGCCTCCTGGAGATCCGGATTCTTCTCGATGGCCTGGTCGACGAGCCGGTTCAGTTCGCTATCCTTGAACGACTTCACCCAGTCATTGTTGACCTTCCCCAGGTTCCCCCCGTTCGCGGCCCGCCAGGAATCCGGGAGATCAAAGGCATGCTCCGCCTCCGGGCGCGGCAAATGCAGCCCGAAGCAGCCGGGAAAAGCAAGCGGCAAAAGGGCAGCGGAGAGGATTGTGGAAAATCGACGCATCAAAAGGGACGCGCAGTTTACCCGACATCGCCCCCACCTGTCCAGTTCGACGGCAAGAGTCAACAGGGAGCCTCCCCAGGGCGGTTCCGGAGGTCGGAACCGGGAACGGCGGCAGGATGCCGCAACCACGGAGCAAAGAACGGCTCCATCGGGGGAATCACTCCGGAACCGGAAACCGGTAGCGAACATCGAGTTTCCACACCGTCACAAAGGCAAGCACGGACTTTCCGGTGTCCGGATTCGCGGGCGTAACTCCCAGAAACTGGGACTGGCCGCTGACGGTGGTGATCGAAGAGTAGATCTTCACTCCGTTGCTCTCGACGGATTCCACCGGCACCCGTTCCCCGGAGACGGGCGCGAGCATTTCCGTGCGCGTGACCTTGGGCTCGCCGAATCCGACGTCGATCGCCACTTGCAGCTCGATGTGGTAGCTATCCGCCCCAATCACCGGATCAACCTCCATCGAGGCTCCGGTGAGGACGCGCTCCGTGGTCGCCACATCCTTGCCGTCTTTCTCCACGTAGCCGGTGATGATCTCGCGCGATGAGCCATTGACGACGCTTGCCCGGTTGTCCTGTCGGGTCAGAACCATGGGGCAGCCGACCAGCTCCGCTTCGCCTGCTGCGACCTTGTCGGCAAGATCGCGGAGAAGAAGCGCCGCGCCGGCGGGATTGTCGGCATCGCGCGCGAAGTCGAGAGCTGCGGCGGTACCCATCGTGTAGATCTCGGCCGGGATCCGCAACTGCGGGAGGTAACCCCCATCCCTTATGGAGTCGAAAAGAGCCTCGATGAGTTCCAGTTGATCCGGAGTGTTCCTTACGACAAGTAGTTCACCCGTCGAGCCGTTGACGTGGCGGGCGGACGCGCCCTCGGCGAAGGTGATTCCGCTCCCCTCAAGGATTTCCTTCGCGGCTCGGATGGAAAATCGGGGCCGGGGTTCGGCTGCCCCGTTACTAAACGGATCCACTTCCGAATCATCCGCATTGTCGTTTTCATAGGCGAACCACCCGATCGGAACCCGATAGGTTCGCTCCGCCATGCCCTCGATAACCGGAATCGCGCCCGGCACCCGGAGGACGACGCCATCCTCGTGGATTTCCACGGTGCGGTTCGCCTGTTTCCCGATTTCGGTCAGGAGATCGCCGAGGGTGATATTCTCAGCCCTCAGGTTGAGGAGGCGATCCGGCTCCAGATGGCGCCGACGTTCGTAGCCGAGGAGAAGGCCCGCCTTTCGACCTTTCCCCACGGGATCGATTTCCCGGCTTTTCGCGCGCACCCAGGCGACGGCTTCGCCCAGTTCGGTATTCTCGAAGGAGACGGAGGGCACCTTCCATTCCTCGAGCTTTTTCCAGACGGGCCCGTCTTCCGCCCGGGCAAGGGCGAGACAGAAACAGAACAGCCAGCCGCCGAGGAATATCCGCGTTTTCATGGCGGCAAAGATAGCCCGCATTGGGTCGGGGAGTCCAAGGAATCCGGCCGTGGTTTCGGCATCCTGCCGAAATGGGGGGAACTGCGGCAGGATGCCGCAGCCACGGGCGCTCAGCCTCCGACGCTGATGTC
>JAHEDC010000112.1 GCA_024641425.1 Verrucomicrobiales bacterium
GACGATGGCCTCGCCTTCATCGAGAAATACCTGGAGAAACCGGTCGAACGCCGGAACGCCCTGACCGACATGCTCGCGAACCAGAGGGATCTTCCTCTGGCGGAGCGCGGGGACTGGCTGTTGGCGCACACGGGGGAGGCGGCTCGCCCTGCGGCCGTGGAAAACTTCGTGCAGCGGATGGCCTGGGATAGGAACGCCGAGATGGACCAGTGGCTGGCGACGCAACCCTCCGGCGAGGTCCGCGACCGGGGCTTCAGCACGCTGGCGGAAGCGCGGCGAAACCAGCGCTCCTACGCCGAGTCCCTTGCGCTTGTGGAGCGGATCGACGATCCCGCCCTGCGCGTGGAGGCCGCCGACAAACTGGCGGCGGACTGGTTGGCCGCCGACCCCGAGAAGGCGCGCGCCGCGCTGCCGGCCGAGGCGCTTGAGCGCTTGGACGCGGTCGCTCCCAAGTAGGGCCGCTTGGATTATCCGACCAACGACGATGAAAATGACCAAAGCCATCCGGATCACCCTCGCCTGCGCCTCCCTCGCCTGCGGCGGCCTTTTGGTCCTGCAATCCTCCGGAAACCGCGAACTGGCGGAACGTCGCGACGCGGAAAAGGCGTCGATCTCGGATTTGGAGCGCGAGCGGCGCAACCTGGAGACGGCCGTGGCGGATTCGCCATTCCTGCGCGCGCTTCCCACCGAAGAGGAACTCCGGGAGAAGGCGGCGGCGGAGGTGCGGGCCGCGACGACTCCGGCCGAGCGGATCAATCGGACACGCGAGAAACTGGAACGTCTCGTGGCCGGCCTCGGGAATCTCAGCGAAGGGCCGGGCGACTTCTTCCGCGTCCTGCCCGACATCCTGCGGGTCGTGGAGGATCTGAGCATCGAGGAATTGATCGAGGTTGCGGAGGGCATGGGAGAAGGGAAGAAGAATGACAACAGTCCCAGGGAGGTCACGCGGATGATCCTCCTTGTCCTCGCGGCGGAACAGGATCCACAGCGGGTCATGCGGAACCCCGAGACGATGAAGCAGCGGGAGCTGCGCGATATGGTGCTGGGCACGCTCGCCCGTCGCGATCCCGCCGCGGCGCGGCGGTGGGTGGAGAATTCCGACATGAACGAGAACGAGAAGAAGGAGTTCGCGGGAACGCTCGCTTTCCGGACGCTGCGGGAGGACGTGACGGCCGGACTCAAGCTCCTCCGGGAGGCCAAGTTGGAGGACGGGCGCCACTTTGGACCTTTTGGCACGGTGCCGTTGCCGGCCGAGAAGATTCCGGATTTGCTCGCCGCGATGGCAAAGCCGGAGAATGAGGACATGCGGGATACCCTGCGGAGAATGGTCGTCGGTTCCGCCGTCCTCGACGGCGGGCTGGTCGCCGTGCGGGAGCAAGTCGAGGCCATGGAGCTGGGCAAGGAGGAACTGAACGCCTTCTTCAGAGGTGACGCTCAGATGCTTCTGGAATCGCAGCCCGCCGAATTGCTCGGATGGGTGCAGGAGGTAAGGTCCCGGGAGGAACAGGCGGAATTGCTTTCAAGCATGATTGGAAGCTGGGCTCGTCGCGATTTCAACGCGGCGGGGGAATGGTTGGGGAAGATGGAGTCTTCGCCCGGGAAGGACGCGGCTGTTCAGAGTTACGTGCAAACGATCGTCCGGGTCGATCCGCGAGCGGCAATGGTCTGGGCCGGCACGATTGAGGACGAAAGGGGCCGGACGACCGCGACGGTGCGTGCGGTTGAGCAGTGGATCAACGCGGATAAGGCGGCGGCGGAGAAATGGATGGGCGAGAATGGCGTCGATCTCGAAGGGCTGCGGAAGACGATGGAGCAAGCGAAGTGAGGGAACGCTTGCGGGCTGGCGACGGCCTGCGAGGCGAGTGGCATTTCCGTCATGACCTCCGGCTCGTTCGACCACACCCGGTTTGGGTTCCCGTCGACCGACTCCGCGCCGGTGAGGATCGCTGTTCCCGACGGGAATCGACCACCGCGGCATGGAGCGAGACCGGAGGATAATCGCGGGGCGGCGACGAAGGGATCAATCCCCGCCGGGGATGAGGTCGCGCAGTTTGGGTAACGGCAGCTTTGGGAGAGGCAGTTTCGGGAGCGGGATCTTCGGCAGAAAACGCCGCTCCTTGGGCTCGGGCGCCTCATCCGGGTGCTCTCCCTTGTCGGAAATCCCTTCGGCGACCGATCCGGGCTCGCTCTCGGTGCCCTGGTCATCGTCGCGGCGGGGGAGGGTGAAGTTCACGGGGCGCCAGCGGGGATCGTCGAGAGTGCCCTCACCCTTGTATTTGAGGAGCTTCGAGACAGGGAAGAAAACAATGCTCGCCACGGTGCCACGGAAATTCATCTCGGCGTCGAAGTTGATCGCCTTCGTGACCGTATTCACGCTGCCGCTGCCGCGGAGTTTGAAGGCAGGGGTGAGGGCTTCGAAATCGCGGGTGTGGATGACATTGTCGGCCATGGCGAAATGGGCGGTCGCTTCATGGGCGGTGCTGTAGCCGGGCTTCGAGCGGGGCATGAGGACTCCCATGAATTTCGAGAGTGGGCCGAGGATGGGAATGGAGAAAACGTTTCCCTCATAGATCGTGGCCTGCCCGGTCCCCTGCACCGTATCGCTGCCGTTGCCCTTGAAATCGAAGTGTCCCGAGACGGTTCCTTCGGTCTCGCTGTCGAGTTCGTAGACCGTCGCGATGTCCCGGAAGCGGGTATTCTCGATATCGACGCGAGCCTCGAAGGCATGGTCGTCGGGAGCGATATTGAAGGTGCCCGAGAAGGTACCCGAGCCGCCGAGGATGGAGGAGGTAAGTTCGGGCTCGACCCGGCTGTTCAGGACACGCACGCGCCCCTTGGGTTGATTGAGGGTGAGTGTTTTTCCGAGCACGTCGTACTTCGCCTCGTCGGCGGAGAATGCGACCATGAGGTCCGTTGCCTTGCGGCCAATGGGGTCAACGGTGCCATTGACGATGATCTCGGGTGGCTTGGGGAAACGGTAGGGAGCGAGGGCGGGCGCGACTTTCGGAGCCACATAGGCGATGGTGGGGCCCGGGAAGACGTTCCCGTGGAGATTTCTGATCTCGGTCCGCTTCGTCGCATAGTCGATGTGGATGCGATCGCCGGTGAGGTGGCCTTCGCGCCGGACGAGGTGAAAGTCGGTGAACGTCTGGTTCCGATCCCGAATCGCGAAGTGTCCGACCGCGGATTGGGCGAGGACGTCGTTGTAGTAGAAATTCGAGAGATTGGCATAGCCGTCGGTCTTCCACCCGGGGGGATTCGAAAGGAGCCCGCTGCCCTCGAACTGCACGCTGATACTGGGGTTTTTCCCGAAGCGGAAGCGGCGAAGGAATGTCTTCGTTTTTTCCTTTTTGAAGAAGGGGATGAAGACGGTGGGATCCATGTCGATGCTGCCTTTGTAGCGCAGGGCGTCGCCGTCGACGAGAACTTGTCCGCTGAGATTGCCTGTCATGTGATCGAGGACGAAGTTGCGAAAGAATTTCTTCTCCCGGTCAATGCAGAAATCGACGTGAAAGCCCTCGAACATCGCGCCCTGGCTCATGAACTGGCCGCAATCGACTCCGCCGATCACATGGATCGGAAGCGCTCCGGGCGGCGGAGGCGGGGCATCTTTCTCCCGGAGAAAATACTCGCCGTCGAGATGGAGTTTGGGTGGCGAGTAGAAAAGGACGTCGCCCAGGGGATCGAGCTCGAGAAAGGACCGAAGGAGGGTGTTGGAATCAATGGAAGACTCAAGGCCGAAGTTGATGCTTTTCCCACCGACGGCATGGGTGGCGTGGGCGCGGAGTTTTCCGTAGCTGTCGCGGATATCAAGCTGATCGAGGAGAATGTAGGGGTAGTCGTAGCGAACCGTGGCTTCGATGGTGTCGCAGTAATAAGTGCCCCGTCCCGCGTCGGTGGCCTTGAAATGGAGGCGCGCCTTGATGTTCTCCGGATCGTCGAGGTCGCCGATGAAAGTAAGGTCAAGGCGGGGCTTGTTCTTCTTCGAGAAGTGGAATTTTTCCAATTCGGTGGCGACTTTCCAGGCGATGCCGTCCCGTCCGCGGAGGCTGGAGAGCATTTCGCCCCGCCTTCGCAAGCGCGCTTCTTTCATTTCGGGGGATTCGTTGACCGGCAGTGGCTGGAGGAGGGACGCGGTGACGCTACAGAGGACGCCATTGAGTTCGAACTCCGCCGCGGAGATGTCGAATTTGTGCTCGGGCATCTGAAAACGAGCACTGAAGTTGCGCACTTCCAGGCGTTCCCCGTCCGGCTCCTCCGGGTCGATGGGGATCGAGATGTCCGCATCGCGGAGATCGACGGTGTTCAGGAATTGCTGGGCCCGGACGAGTCGCGCGAGATCGATGTCGAGGGTAATGTTGTTGACGTTCGCGAGGAGGGTTTGGTGCCCGATGTCCTCGAAAAGGCGCACGTTCCGCGCCACCAGGCCGGAAAAAGGATCGATGGTGAGCCTTCCGATGTCGCAGTAAATGCCCCGATCCGCGAATTCCGTTATTATGAGAGCCCGCCAGCGGCTTGTGAAGCCGTGCTTGCGGGCGGCGTAGACGAGAGCGGCCCCTCCGAAACCGAGGAGAAGGATGGCGAGGAGGAAGAATCTTCGGGTGCGCACGAGGGGAGGGGTGGGGCGGATCTACAAGGGATCAAGGTCGGGCGTTGACGCGATTCGTTTGGACAGCTTAAATGTCATTTAAGACGTGGATCTGTGTTCGCGGCGGTTCAAAACCCGAAACCGAAGAAACCGCGCTCGGAGGGCCGCGTCAACTCCGGAACTCTCCTCGCCCCAAACCGCCGCACCCATTACCGACCGCCCGATTCCATGCTAGAAATATCCATCCTGGGCAGCGGGAGTGCCGGCAATAGCGCGGTCGTGCGATCCGGAGCCGATTGCCTCCTCATCGATGCCGGATTGAGCTGCCGCCAGCTGAGCGAGCGCTTGTCGGCGATCGGAATCTCCCCTGAGGATCTGGACGGGGTTCTCCTGACCCACGAGCATGGCGACCATACGCGAGGGCTTGATGTGTTCTGCCGCAAAGTAGCCGTTCCCCTTTATTGCAATCCTCTCACTCGGGAGACCCTCGGGCAGTCCCTGAAGGCACCGAAGTGCTGGAAGCTTGTGGAAACGGGGGCCGAATTCGGGATCGGCGGAATTTCGATCGCCACGTTTTCGGTGCCGCATGATGCCGTGGATCCGGTGGGTTTTTTGATTCGGGACGCGACCTCCAGCCTGGGGTTCGTGAGTGACATCGGCTTCGTGACCGGGATGGTGAAGGCGCGTCTCGAGGGCGCGAATCTCCTGTTCATGGAAGCGAACTACGACGAGGAATTACTGCAGAATGATACGAAACGACCGTGGTCGACGAAGCAGCGGATCATGTCGCGGCATGGCCACCTCTCCAACGCCCAGGCTGCGGAGTGTGCCGGCGAGCTCTGCCATCCGGGTTTGGGGCGCGTTATCCTGGGCCATCTCAGCCGGGACTGCAATCGCGCGGACCTCGCGGAGGAGTCGGTGAAAGGCGTCTTGGCGACGGTGGGCGGAGCGCATGTGGAAGTGGGCTGTGCCGGACAGGATACTCCAACTCCGTGGTATCGTGCCGGGTCCGGCGGCCCGGCGGGGAACAAAGCGCCGTGTGGCGAGGCTGTCCCGGCTGCGTCGGCCCGCAGTGGGCCGCACTCGGGAAACCCGGGCGGCTTTGCTTCCGCGGCCGCTTTCGAGCAGTTGGATCTCTTTTAGGCGGTCTCCGGCCAGTTGCCGTGGACGGGAGGGTACGGTAGGTTTCATGAAGGAACCGCTCCAAGCCTTCCCGATGCGTGGGGTTGGGGCGATTTCCGAACACGCCCTCTTGATGAATACGACCGATCAGTCCCTTGCCGCCGGAACTCCGGAGATCGATTTCGATGCTCCTTCCATTGAGGAATTGGGAGCGCAGCTTCCCCATTACGATATCCGGTCGCTCGTTGCGAAGGGGGGGATGGGTGCCGTCTACGAGGCCTACCAGCCGCAGCTTGATCGGAAAGTCGCGATCAAGGTGCTTCGCTGCGATGCGACGATGGGAGCCGAGTACGAGGAACATTTCCGCTCGGAAGCCCGCGCGATGGCCCGGCTCCAACACTCCAACATCGTCACGGTGTATGATTTCGGGGAGACGGAGTCCGGATTGCACTACATCGTGATGGAATATGTGGAGGGGTCCACACTTTTTGATCTGATTCACGATCACGCCCTCGACCAGCTTCGGGTGCTCGACATCATGGCGCAGGTGTGTGCCGCCCTTCAATACGCGCACGAGCGGGGGGTGATTCACCGCGATGTGAAACCGGCCAATATTCTCGTAGCACCGGACGGCTGCGTGAAAATGGCCGACTTCGGACTGGCGAAACTCCGGGGAACGGCGGGCGGCTTGGGAGATGCGATGTTCGGTACTCCGGAATACACCGCTCCCGAAGTGCGCGATCCTCTGGTTCAAGTAGATCACCGCGCGGATATTTATTCCGCCGGAATATTGCTCTTCGAAATGCTGGTGGGCGGGCCCCCAGTGCCGGGGACGTATGACGTGCCCTCGAGGCTCGCTGGCTGTGACCCTCGGTTTGATCGGATCGTGACCGAGGCCACGAGTGTCGTCCCCGTCAGGCGTTACCAGGAGGCCTCCGAACTCGCGGCCGAAATCGAGAAGATCCGGACGACTCCAGCCGGGCGGCAACTGCGCGTGGGGGCCGCCGCTGTGGAGGCCCGGAAGGGGCGCTCTGGCAAGAGCGCTCCGCGTCCGACTCCCCCCGTGGCGGCCTCTCCGGCGAGTCGGCCCGCTCGAAAAGTCGCCGTTCCCGCGGTCGTGCCCGTCGCCTCTTCGGCGTCCGCCCCCATTGTGGGTGCCGTGAAAACCCTTCCGGGGAAGGCGGTGCCGCGCCCCCGCGGAGGTCTGCGTGTTGTTCCCGGGGGTACTGGAGGTGCCGGAAACTGGGTGTTTGGTCTGCTCTTCATCGCGGTGGTTGGCATCGTGATCTGGGTCATTTCGGCGCTCAACAGCAGGGAAACCCCGCCTCAGCCGAGTGGAACCCCGGAGAAAGGGCCGGTCAAGGAAGCGGTGGATCCGATCAAGGAAGCCGAGAAGTCCCTCCGCTGAGCGCTTGCAGGCGGCGTTCCGTTTTCGTTGAAATCGCGACAGTCGGGTTTTCGACGCGGATCGACGCCGGACACTGCAAGCCTTTCCCGATCCCTTATCGGCATTTGCAAAATGTCCGAGGGAAGGGCATGATGCCGCTCTTTTGCCAATCGTTCCGAGTGACTCCGCTTCCACTGCTGCCTTCCCTTGACGCATTCCGCTCCCGATGCGGGCTGGGGAACCTCGTTCCCGTCCATACCGAGTTCTCAGCGGACTATGAGACGCCGCTGTCGGCATTCCATAAGATCGACGACGGGCAGTATTGCTTCCTCCTTGAGTCGGCGGAAAGTACGAGCCATGGCGGGCGTTACTCGATTGTCGGCACCGCGCCCCGGGTCGTTTTCGAAGCCCGGGGATTGGAGGTGCGGATCACCGACATGGCGACGGGCGGGACGCGGGCCTTCGTTTCCGCAAGGGACCCGCTGCACGATCTCGAAGCGCTGATGGCGGAATACCGCCCCGCCGGCTACGACGGCCTCCCTGTCTTCTTCGGCGGCGCGCTCGGCTACCTTGCCTATGACGCGGTGCGCTACTTCGAGCCCACGGTGCCGCCGCCGCCAAAAGACGAGCTGGGTCTCGCCGACATGGTTTTCATGGTCACCGACACGGTGCTTATCTTCGACCACCGCTTCCGAAAGCTGAAGGTCGTGTGCAGCGTTTTCCTCGAAGACGGCGAGGATCCGGATGCCGCCTACGCGCGGGCCGGGGAGAAAATTCGCGCCCTCGTCGAGAAGTTGGCCCAACCCTGTGCGACTCGCCCGCTCAACCTCCTTCTCCCCGCCGACCGCATCGTTCCCCGGAGCAACACGACGCGCGAGGAATACGTCGCGATGGTCGAGAAGGCGAAGGAATACATCCTCGCCGGCGACATCTTCCAGGTCGTGCCTTCGCAGCGCTTCGAGATCGATTTCCCCGGCGGCCCGCTCGACCTCTACCGCGCGCTCCGCAGCGTGAATCCCTCGCCCTACATGTTCTGCCTCAAGTTCCCCGCCGGCTTCGCGCTCGTCGGCTGCTCCCCCGAGGTGCATGTTCGAGCGATCGACCGCCGGATCGAGATCCGCCCCATTGCGGGAACCCGCCCTCGTGGAGCCACCGAGGAAGAGGACGACACCTTGGCCGCCGAACTCCTTGCCGACCCCAAGGAATGTGCCGAACACATCATGCTCGTTGACCTCGCCCGCAACGACGTCGGGCGAGTCTCGGACTATGGAACGGTGACGGTCGACGATTTCATGATCATCGAACGCTACAGCCACGTCATGCATATCGTTTCCAACGTCAGCGGCCGTCTCGCCGAGGACAAGACCGCCTACGACGTCATGCGCGCCACTTTTCCGGCGGGAACGGTCAGCGGTTCGCCGAAGGTGCGCGCGATGCAGATCATCAACGAGCTGGAGAAAAGCAAGCGCTGCGCCTACTCCGGCGCGGTCGGTTATTTCGGATTCGACGGGAACCACGACTCCTGCATTGCCCTCCGCACCGCTGTGCTGAAGGACGGCAAGGCCTACGTCCAGGCCGGAGCCGGTATTGTCGCCGATTCGGTGCCGGAATCCGAATACGAGGAGACCGTCAACAAGGCGATGGGCCTCGTCCGGGCCATCGAACGCGCCGCCCAGCTCCTCGACTAGGGAATCCGAATCACCCAATCACCGAATCCACCAATCAACGAGCCCCATGCTCCTCGTCATCGATAACTACGATTCCTTCACCTACAACCTCGTCCAGTATTTCGGCGAGTTGGGGGCGGAGATGCTGGTGCGGCGGAACGACGAGATTTCGCTCGAAGAGATCCGCGAACTCGCGCCGGAGCGGATCTGCATTTCCCCCGGCCCGTGCACGCCGAAAGAGGCCGGGATCAGCAACGAGGTCGTCCGCACCTTCGGCCCGTCGATTCCGCTCCTCGGCGTCTGCCTCGGCCACCAGTGTGTCGGCGATGTCTTCGGCGGCCTCGTCGTCCGCGCCTCGAAACTGATGCACGGGAAGACGTCGATGGTTAGCCACGATGGAAAGGGTGTCTTTGCCGGACTGGGAAATCCCTTCGAAGCCACCCGTTACCATTCCCTCATCATCGACCGCGCGAGCGTGCCCGATTGCCTCGAGATCACGGCCGAGGCCGAGACCGAGGAACGCGAGATCATGGGCGTCCGCCACAAGGACTATCCGATCCACGGCGTCCAGTTCCATCCCGAATCGATCCTCACCGCCGAGGGGAAAAAGCTGCTGGGGAATTTCCTGCGGATCTGAGGGAAAGGGGATTACCACTAAGGGTGCGAAGTTCGCGAAGGCTTCGGAGGAGGGACGCAGCACATGAGGCCGAGGTTTTGCCTTTCGAGAACCGGTCTTTCGCTGCTGGCGACAACGCTCGGTGTCATCGCTGGCTTGCCATTCCTACTCCTGCCCCTGCCCCTGATCTCTGGCAAGCTTTTGGTCGAAGATCTCGTCATCCGCTTCCCGCCGAGCATGCGGGAAGCGGGCTGAGGTCACGACCCGATTCTGCGAAGGCTTGGGGAAATCATCGCCACCACAAAGTTGAGATTAGTCTGGGCTCCACGTAGCAAGTAGCAGCATGGGTATGCTTCAATGGGACGGGTTCTTAGAGAACAATCAGCCGGGCCTCAAGGTTGCAAATTGCCAAATACGCATGTTGCCGGAGAAGGTGGTAATCGACGAGGTGCCGTGCGCGCCGGAACTGGCGCAGTGCAGACGCCAGCCGGAAGCCGGCGGAATCCGTAAGCCGCGACTCCGATTGGGCCGATCGCTGGAGGCGCAACTACGTGCAATCGGTGGTGGAGCGCGACGTCCGGGACATCGCCGAGGTCAAGCATGCCAGCGACCTGACCCGGCTTCTCGCCTCTCTGGAGAGCCGCACGGCCCAGCTCCTCAATCAGAGCGCCCTTTCTCAAGCGCTCGGACACTCGGGGGCAACGATTGATCGCTACCACTCGCTGTTGGAGCGTTGGTTTCTCATCCGCCGGCTTCCGGCGTGGCACAGCAACCGCAGCAAGCGGCTGGTCAAAGCCTCCAAGCTCCACTTTGTCGATAGCGGACTGGCCGCCACTCTGGGCGAGCTGGAACCAGGGCATTGGAATGAGGAGAGGCCCCGCTTCGGTCATCTGCTGGAGTCGTTCGTGCTCCAACAGCTCATCGCGATGGCCGACTGCATGCCGCGTTTTTACCATTACCGGGATCGCGACGAGAACGAGGTTGATATCGTCATCGAATCCCGACAGAAGATCTGGGGTGTCGAAGTCAAAGAGGCCTCAAGCGTCAAGCATGTCCGGGGCTACGAGGCGCTGAATTGTTTCGTAAAGGCGGCGAGGTGAGGGTTTACCGCGAAGGAGCGAAGTTCGCGAAGGTTTGGGAGTAAGGAAGAGAGGGCGATGGGAGATTGAAACGGTCATTCTCGGGAATTGACAAGTATACGTCCACGCACTACGATGAGCATTAATGCGACATTTTTTGAAAACGATTCAAAAATGGACACTTTTTACCCGGTTTAGCTTCCTGTTGGGGGGCGGAGCGGGGCTAGGTGTGGTTTTGCCGGCGGTGGCCGAGGAAAAAGAGCCAGAAAAGGCGGAAGCGGCGGGGGAGAAGGCGAAGCCGGAGATCCGGAAGGTCAGCGAGGACGAATTCGAGATGGGGAAGATTCGCTTCAACAAGAAGACGCGGGAGATCCGCTTCCCGGCGAAGCTGAATCTGGATTCCGAGACGATCCTGGAGTTCGCGGTGGTGAATTCGCAGATCGGGAAACTGCACGAGAGCCTCCTCGCGACCGATGTGCGGCCGTTCGAACTGCAGATTGTGATGAAACTGCTGAAGTATGTGCCATCGGCGCGGTCGGTCTGGCCGGAATACGATAAGGACGGGATGCCGCTTCCGATGAAGACGGACAAGCTGGGGGGGGTGACAATCTCCGTGGCCTGGCAGGATGCGAAGGGTGCGGCGAAATCCGGGTCCATCGAGGACTGGATCCTGAATGCGGAGGAAAAAAAGGCGATGGCGAAGGATGCCTGGATCTATACGGGTTCCGAAGTCGTGGACGGGAATTATCTGCCGGAACTCGAAGGTTCGATCATGGCCGTCTATCGCTCCGGGGGCGCGATGTTCAATGCCTTTCTGAAGGGGAGCGACAACGACGAGGTCTGGTTCCCCCGGAAGGAACATCTGCCGCCGCTAGGCACGCCGGTCGAAGTCGCGATCCGGCCGCGAGAGATCGTGAAGTAAGCGGTTATCAACCCGAAAGTATCCCCTAAGAAGAAGAATCCCATGAAAGTCAAGACGATCACCCTCCTGTGCGCTTTCGCCTCCGCGGCGCTGCCGGCTTTTTCCATCGCCCAGGACAAAACGCCCCTGGAGCTGAATCGCGGTGTCTCGATGCGCAAGGAGGTCGAGCACGCGACCTCGTTGGCCGTGGCCTCCTTGGCGAAGATGCAGAAAGAGGATGGGAGTTGGGGATTGCCGGAGACTCCCGCGCTCACGGCCTTGCCGGTCCTCGCGTATTTCATGGACCCGGCTCGCGATCCAGACAAGGATCCCATTGCGCCGAACATCCGGAAAGCCCTTGAATACATCGCCGGAAAGGCAAAGGAGGACGGCGGCATCTATGTCGAGGGCCTTGGAACCTACAACACCGCCCTCTGCATGCTCGCGCTCCATTCTTCCGGCGATCTTGCCTACCGCGACATTATCCTCAAGGCCCGGCGTTTTATTACGCAGCAGCAACAGGACTTCGACAAGAAGGGGGTGGCCGACAACGCTTACGATGGTGGCATCGGTTACGGCCCGGGCGACCGGCACACGCACTCCGACATGTCCAATACCCACATCGCGCTTGAGGCCCTCTATTACACCAAGGATCTCCTCGCGGATGCGCCGAAACCGGCGGAGGGTGAGGCCGAACTGGATTGGGATGCCGCCATCGCCTTCGTTGAGCGTTGCCAGAACCTCCCTGAGACCAATAAGGAGGAGTGGGCAAGCGGCGACGAGTTGAACCGGGGTGGTTTCGTCTATGAACCGGGCGACAGCAAGGCCGGGGAAGTCGAAGTCGCCGGGGGCAAAACGGCACTCCGCTCCTACGGTTCGATGAGCTATGCGGGACTCTTGAGCTTCGGCTACGCCGAAATGGACAAGGACGACCAGCGCGTGAAGGCGGTAAAGGAATGGCTGGGCAAGAATTACTCGGTCGAGGAGAATCCCGGGATGGGGACGGCGGGGTACTTCTACTATCTGAATACCATGTCCAAGGCCCTCGCGATCACTGGCGAGAAGAAGTTCGAACTCGTGGATGGCAAGTCGGTGCACTGGGCCAACGATGTGGCGAAAAAGCTTCTCGCCACCCAGAAACCGGACGGGACGTGGGTGAACGAGAACAGTCGCTGGTGGGAAAACGATCCGATGCTTACGACAAGTTTCGCCGTGCTCGCCCTCGCGCGGGTGCATGAGAACCTTTAGGTGGAAACCGGGTCCCGCAGAGGTTCCGGCCTCAACCATCTCCAGCCGGAGGAGGCAGTCGCAATGGCGGGGCTTCGCTCTGTTTCCTGTCCTTTCGGTTCCCTCCCGTTCAAACCCAAGAAATGAGGTGGCGCCAGCATTTAGCCTCAACCCAAAGCAAAGCTGACGCCACCCCGTATCCCCTCAACACATAAACAATAGCAACCACAAAGCAGTCACTATGCTTAATGAAGCTTAACTATTAAGCAGCCTTTAGGGAATGCAAGGGCTTTTATGTCTTTTTTCGACTGTGATGGAAAATAAACTCCTTGTTCTCGGCTTGACGACAATGCGCTTGACGGGAAGAGGAGGAGAGATAACGATTCAAGATGACGCAAATCATTGGCGAGACTACGAGCTATCTGGAAAAGGCGAAGGAGCTATGCCAGGCAATCCTCGACGATACGAAGCTCCGGTTGATCTTCACCGGGGTCGATGCCTTTATGGAGGACGATGTGGCGAAGGCCGCCTATTCCTCGATGCAGGCGAAGGCGGAAGAACTGCATACGAAACAGAATGCGGGCCTTGAACTGACCGCCGGTGAGGTTGATGCGTACAACAAGCTCAGGGAAAAGGTGCTTTCCAACCCGGTGGCCCGCGCGTTTGTCGATGCGCAGGAGGAAATGCATTCCGTGCAGGCCACGGTGAACGGTTGGATGAGCATGACGTTCGAACTGGGACGAATGCCCACGGACGACGACTTCGATCAGCACGGATCGTCATGTGGAAGCGGCTGTGGCTGCCACTAGAGTGCCGCCCATTCGCTTCCGGGGCCCCCCGGGGTTTTCCCGACTTCGTGCCGGCGCACGCGCTTTGTGATCGCTACGCTGGTTTTCCGTGCGCTTCGGAGTGGCTACGGGGTTACGGATCCCTCGTTTTAAAGCCGTTGATAGGGGCCCGGTCTAACCGGGCTGGAAAAGGTAACCGACGGCACGGACGGTCTCAATGCAGTGGGCGTATTCGCCCATTTTCTCGCGGAGGCGTTTGATATGGGTATCCAAGGTGCGGGTTTGGGCAGCGTCCCGATAGCCCCAAACCTCGCGAAGCAGATCCTCGCGGTTCTGGGTTTGGCTGGCGCGCTCGACGAGAATCAGGAGAAGCTTGAACTCGGTGGGAGTCAAATCGACGGGGTGGCCATCGAGAAAGAAGTGGAGGGTATTTTTGTCGAGATGGAAGCGACCGACCCGGACTTCGGTGGGTGCGATCGAATTCTTGGAGCGCCGCAATAGGGCCTGGACGCGAAGGACGAGTTCCTTCGGGCTGAAGGGTTTGGTGAGATAGTCATCGGCTCCAAGTTCGAGTCCCGCGATGATGTCGCCGAGTTGAGCTTTGGCGGTGAGCATGAGGATGGGAATACCCTTGGTCCGACTGTCGAGACGTAGTTCCTTGAAGACATTGAACCCGTTCAGTCCGGGGAGCATGAGATCGAGGACGATGCCGGAGGGTTCCTCGGCCTTCGCGATGCGCACCGCCTCCAGGCCGTTATTGGCCACGATAGTGGTCATTCCCACCCGCTGCAGATTGAAGGACACTAAGTCGCAGACATCGGGTTCGTCA
>JAHEDC010000575.1 GCA_024641425.1 Verrucomicrobiales bacterium
GAAAGCCTACGGCATCGAAGGCACGATGAAGGCGCTCGGTCTCTACGATCCGGACAAGGTCAAGCTCGTCGCCGTCGAGATGCCACCCGTCCCGCCGAACGCGGTGCCTCTTCCGCCTGCCGCCGAGATCGCGAATCTCTCCGGCGACGCCAAGCGCGGCGCGACCGCCATCGCCGTCTGCTACACCTGCCACAAGGTGGGCCAGAACGGCGTCGATTTCGGCCCCGACCTGAGCACTTTCGGCCAGCAGCAGCCCGTTGATGTCCTCACCGCCGCCATTGTCACTCCTTCGTCTGAAATCTCACATGGTTTCGAAGGCAGCGAAGTGAAGACCACGGACGGGCTGACGATCACCGGCATGGTCCTGTCCGCCGGCGATCCGCTCCTCATCAAGTGCATGGGCGGCCTCGTGCAGACCGTCCCCCGCGCGCGGATCGCCTCGGTGAAACCGATGTCCCGTTCGCTGATGTACGAACCCTCGCAACTCGGGCTCACCCCGCAGGCTATCCGGGATATCGTCGAATACCTGAAGAAACCTTGAGGCTACTTATTCCTTGGGAAGCAGTCGTTCCAACGCCTCGATCCGTTCCTCAAGAGCCTTTACCTTCTCCTTCCAGAACTTCAATCGCATGAGGTGGGCCTGACTTTCGGCCGCCTTCCGGTGCGGCATGGCGGGGTAGCCGGTAACGTAGGTGTCCGGCGCGACATTCTTGGTCACGCCGGCCTGGGCACCGACACGAGCCCCATCCCCGACCTCCACATGGCCGGCCAGCCCGGCCTGGCCACCGAGCATGACCCGGCTCCCGACCGTCGAACTCCCGGCGATCCCGACCTGCGCCGCCATGACCGTGTGATCCCCGATCTTCACGTTGTGCGCCACCTGCACCAGATTGTCGATCTTGACACCCTTGCCGATTAGGGTCGTGCCGAAACGCGCCCGGTCCACCGTGACATTGGCTCCAATTTCCGCGTCGTCGCCGACTTCCACCGTTCCGATATGAGGAATTCTCCGCCAGGTTCCGTTCTCACGGTAGTTGCCGAAGCCGTCACTTCCCACCACCGCTCCCTCGTGGACGACGACCCGGTTTCCGAGCCGCACCCGCTCGCGGACAACCGCGTAGGCATGCAAGCGGCACTCGTCGCCGATGATGGAATCCGTCCCGACAAGGCAGCCGAGGGTGAGGATGGCTTTCGCGCCGATCACCGCGCCGGACTCGACGACACAGAATGGCCCGATGGAGGCATCGGGCGAGACCTTCGCTGCGGCGGAAACGATCGCGCTGGGATGCACTCCCGGCACTGCCTCCGGATGGAAGAGCGTGCCCAAGGCTTCGGTCGCCATCGCCATCGCCTTATCCGGATCCTTCACCCTGATGGCCGCGCAGGGAATCGGTCCGTCCCAGGATTCACGCACAATGACGGCGGTCGCTTTCGTGACCGCGAGCGCCGCCGCGTATTTGGGGTTGGCGAAAAAGCTGATTTCACCGTCCGTGGCTTCGAAGAGGCCCGCGATTCCGCGGATTTCCAGGTTCTCATCGCCTTCCAGGATGCCGCCGATTCGCTCGGCCAGTTCTGCGAGTCTGATGCTGCTCATGCTTCTGTGAGATTTAAAGGTAAGATACCGGACGGTCGGAGGGATCGCAAGCGGCCCGGGTTTGGGTTTTCTACCGCGGCCCCTTGCCGATCCGTCCTTTGATCGAAGACGCAACCCTGTGCTAGTAGTGAGGAATCATGAGACACCTCTATCATCTCGCGCTTTTCTTTTTCCCGTCCTTCCTGGCGGCGTCGCCCGACCCGCCAGAGAAGCCGCTCCCCCTCGCGGGAGAGGTATTTGTCGTCGAGGAACGAGAGGCCTTCGTCATTCTTCCGTCGCGTCCGGGTGTCGGCCCGATCCCATGGATCTGGTACGCGCCGACCTTGCCTGGCCTGCCGGGCGAAGCGGAGCGGTGGATGTTCGAGCGCTTCACCGCGGCGGGCATCGCGATCGCGGGCATCGATGTCGGAGAATCCTACGGGAGCCCGGACGGGCGGGCGCTTTACTCGGCCCTCTACGATGCGCTGACGACGGAGCGTGGTTTCGCGCCGAAGCCGATTCTGCTTGGACGCAGCCGGGGTGGTCTCATGATGTTGTCCTGGGCGGCGGAGAATGCGGACAAGGTCGCTGGATTCGCGGGCGTCTATCCGGTGTGCAACATCGCGAGTTATCCCGGTCTCGAGAAGGCGAGCGGTGCCTATGGGATGACACCGGAAGCACTCTCGGAACATCTCGCCGAACACAATCCCCTCGACCGGTTGGAAGCCCTCGCGAAGGCGGGCGTCCCGCTCTTCGCCATCCACGGGGACACCGATACGGTGGTTCCCCTGGAGGCGAATTCCGGGGAAATGGCAAAACGCTACGAGGCCCTTGGCGGGACGATGAAGCTGATTGTTCCCCCCGGCCAGGGCCATACCATGTGGGAGGGATTCTTCCACTGTCAGGAACTCGTCGATTTCGTCCTCGCCCGATTGAAACCCGTGACCGAGCCCTCAGGTCTCGCGCCACTTTCCGCCTTTACCCCTGGCGCGCGCATTCTCTTCCAAGGAGACTCCATTACCGATGGAAATCGCGGCCGGAGCACGGACCCGAACCACATTCTCGGTCACGGCTATGTCTTTGTCATCGCCGCCCGGCACGGCGCGGCCTTTCCCGAAGCGAATCTCGATTTCATGAATCGTGGCGTCAGCGCGCACACCGTGCTTGATCTCGAAGCCCGGTGGAAGACGGACACCCTTGATCTGAAGCCGGATCTTCTCAGCATCCTTGTCGGGATCAACGACAGTGGAAAAGCGATCCCGCTCGATCGGTTCGAACAGGCTTACGAGAAGCTGATCACCGATGCCCGGGCCGCCAATCCGGAACTCAAGCTCGTCCTCTGCGAGCCCTTCGTTTTGCCGGTCGGAAAGACAAGGCAGCAATTCGAGGCGAAACGCGCGGATGTCGGGAAGCGTCAGGAGATCGTCGCCCGGCTTGCTTCCAAACATGGCGCGGCCCTCGTGCGATGCCAGGCCGCCTTCGAGGAAGCCTGCCGCCGCGCTCCGGCAGAGCACTGGATCTGGGACGGCATCCACCCGACTTACAGCGGCCATCAGATCCTTGCCGACGCCTGGGAAGAAGCCGTCCGCGCGTTCTGGAAGTAGGCGTCCCGCTCGACCAGATCCGCCGCCCCCGCTTCACCATGAACTGTCCCCATTGCCACCGGCTCCTTTACTCCCGCCTTCACGCGAAGTGCGGCCATTGCGGTAGCGTGTTGCCTCCCGAGTGCCTGCTTCCCGAGGACGAGGTCGCGAAGGTGAGGCAGGAACAGGAACAAATCGAGAGGCGAAGAATCGCGGACAAGGAAAAACAAGAGGAAGCGGACCGGGAAGCCGAACGAAGGAAGCAAGACGGGGGCTACTTCGGGGGAGGCTTCTGAGGACGCCCCGTCGCACGGATTTCCGCATCCGTGTCCGTTGTGCGGACTTTCCAGTCCTCCTGTCACCTTTCTCCATCGCCGGGAACCCGGGCGATCCGGCCCGGAAGGGTGGCGATTCCGGCTTTGCAGTTCGCGCATTCGGGTTAAGGTTTCGGGTATGGACAACGACATCAAGGCCCTGGCCGACGCCCTCTACCGCGACAAGGTGCGGCGGGCGCGCGAGGCACCACCGACCAGGAAAATGGGTTGGGGGGCGGAGTTGTTTCAGGACGCCTGCGATCGGATGCGGAGCGGCATCCGGC
>JAHEDC010000576.1 GCA_024641425.1 Verrucomicrobiales bacterium
TTTCCCGGGTCCATTCGACGTCCGGGACGAGAACCAGCGCAACCGCGTGACCGAAAAGGATGAAGATATTCTTCAACCAGTGGTCGATGCGGCAGATTTTGAGGTATTCTAGCAAATCGCAGATGAGGTGCGGGTTCGGATTCGGCGGAAAAGCGAATTTTTTAGCCCATAATGGGGATGGCAGCAAAGCATTTCGAACTCCGTGGACGAGGCACGCATTCGGAATGAAGGGGCGCAACGTGATTGTCGGTTGAGATTCCCCCGTTTGGGGGAGTAGAGTGGGGCCCACATGGATAAGAACTCCGAGCAGTTCGTCAGTCTCCTCACCGAGAACCAGAACGCGATCTACGCTTACATCCTCACTCTGATCACGGATCGGGCGAGGGCGCGTGATTTATTGCAGGAGACGAATATCACGCTCTGGAAGAAGGCGGACAACTTCGAAGAGGGGACGAATTTCCACGCCTGGGCCTGCAAAGTCGCCTATTTCCATGTTCTGGCCTTCCGCAGGAAGATGGCGCGGGACAAGCTTGTCTTCGACGACGATGTGCTCGACTATCTGGCCGAACGGCAGGACGAGCGGGTCGATACCGTTTCGGATCGGCAGATCGCCCTCCGCTTGTGCCTTGAGAAACTGCCGCCGAATCAGCGGGAACTGATCGAGGCGCGCTACAAGCCGGGGGGGTCTGTGAAGGTGATGGCGAAGTCGGCCAACCGATCCGTCGGTTCGATCTCGCAGACGCTCTACCGCATCCGGGCCGTTCTGTTGGAATGCATTGAGAAAACGATGGCCGCGGGCCAAACCACCTGAAGTAAGAACATGAATTTGATCGGGGAAAACGAGAGCAATAAATTCCAGGAGCTGGCCGCTTTGCTGTCCGCCATCGATGACGGCGAGCCCACGCGGGAGACCTATGCGCGATTGAATGAGCTTCTTTCCGGAGACCCGGAGACCTGCGAGTTCTACCTCGATTATATGGAGCTGACGGCCCATTTGGATCAGGAATTCGGAGGAGTGCTTCCGGTGGGAATCGGCGACGACGAGCGACCGGAGGTGGTGCTGGCGAGGACGACGCACATGATCCTGCAGAAGCACAAGCGTGTTGCCGCGACCATTCTGCACAATCGCTGGTGGATGGGAGCCGCAGCTTCGATCATGCTCTCGGCGTCCGTAACCGGGTGGATGCTCTTCGCGAAGAGCCGAAGTGGGGATACGACGACAGCGGGTCCCGCGGGGGCGGGCGGCGTCGATTCCGGCGTGGCCGTGCTGACGCGAACGCTCGACGCGGATTTCGGGGAAAGGGGGATGCGCCCCGAAGCGGGCGATTTGCTGGATCGGGGTGAAATCCGTCTCGACTACGGAGTGGCCCAGATTGAATTCTATAATGGCGCGCGGGTGATGCTGGAGGCTCCGGCGAGGCTGGAACTCCTTGGTCAGGACGAGTGCTTCCTCCGTAAGGGACGCCTGCGCTCGGTGGTGCCGCCGCAGTCGGGGAATCTTTTCGTTCACACCCCGGCGATTACGGTCAAGGGAGCAGGCTCCGAATTCGGTATTTTCATTACCCCCTCGGGGACGACGGAGATCCACAACTTCGAAGGACGCGTGCGCGTTTCCGCCGTGAATGCGCCGGCCTCCCGCTCCAGCGTGGATGATCCCGTGCTTCCGGGGCTCGGCGTTGTCGTTTCGTCGGATGGCGATCTGGGTCCTTTGGCGGCGGATCCAAAGAGCTTCCTTTCGTGGGTGGATATCGTGGAAACCTCCCGTGCGAATGCCCGGCGGCGTTACCGGGACTGGCGCTCGGAAGTGGCGGAAGTCCGCACCGATCCCCGCGTGATCGGCTTCTACAGTTTCGAGGACGCGCCGAGTGGCTCGCGTGTGCTCACCGATGAGACGGAGAGTGGGGGTGCCCATGACGGGGCGATCGTCGGTTGCCAGTGGACGACCGGACGATGGACAGGCAAAGGGGCATTGGAATTCAAGCGCCCGAGCGACCGGGTGCGCGTGCAACTCGACCGCCGGGCGCGCTCGATTTCCTGGATGGCCTGGGTGCGCCTGGACTCGATGGACGGGCAGCCGAACGCACTCGTGCATACCGAGGGAGGAGGGGCGGGAGCGCCCCAATGGTTGCTGAACGGGGAAGGGAAGCTCCAGCTTGCGATCCACACCGGAGTCGGCCCAAAGGATTGGGCATCCTATGTATCGCCCGTGGTGTTCGATAAGGAGCGACCGGGCAAATGGCGGCAGCTTGTGACCGTCTACGATGCCGACGAGCACTTCGTGATTCATTACGCCGATGGCCAAGAAATCAGCCGTCATCCGATTGCGGCGGAGACAGAACTCGTGCTTGGTGCCCTTCAATTGGGTAACTGCGGCCGGGCGGAAACGGTGGGTGACAATGCCACACGGCACCTGAATGGCCGCATGGATGAACTCGTGCTCTTCAACGAGGCGCTGGGCGAAGGCGAGATCCGCTCATTCTACGAAAAGGGGAAGCCTGAAGCTTAGGGCTGGGGTTTTCCTCGGGATTTTCAGGGGCAGCGGGCTCGCGGAGCGCCCTTCGGCGGATCTGTGACTTTTTGTGCCTGGAAGACCTCCTCCCGCGGACCCGGCCCACGGCCCGTTGAAGGGCTAGAAGGAAGAATCGGTTCGAATGTCCCCGCGCGCGATTGCTGGATTTTGGGATTGATTCTCATTTCTCGATCTGACAATTCCCCCGGGGAAGCGCCAGGGCCATGAAGCCACCCTCCGCCCGCACTCAGTCTTCCGCCGTCTCAATCCTGTTCCAGGGAGTCATGGCTGCGTCTGGCGCCATTGTGAACATGAGCAGTGACTCGGGCTCCTAAGACCCGGGGAATCCTTAGGTGGCCGCCGCTTCGATCAAAAAATCGCGGGGCCGGCTGGGGGTCGACGCAGGTCAAACCGTCGCCCAGACGGGTATCATTGTTCCGGCAAGTTCGGTGACGGCATCGCGGAATGTGTTCATGCTTCGGAACCCATTTGGCTCCAATCATGAGGTGCAGGAGTTCCGCATCTCGACCACGACCGATGCGGCACCCTCTCTCGGAGGTAACTGGAGTCCTGTCAGCCCCGGTGGCCTGCGATCAACCAACGAAACCACCATCAGCGCGGTCGGCGGAGGTTATGCGAGGGGCACCGGGGCGGCGGTTGGCGGCGTGATGGATTCCCAATGGGCAGCGGCTGGAAACTTCGCGGGGGTCAGGGGATTCCTGCTCGAAATGAACCCGTTTGACTTTGACGGAGGCGACGCGCTGCCGGCCACTCTCGGAAGATCGCCTTCGAAGGGCAATTTCGTACTTCCGGAATTGTGGTTACCCCCAACGGGGACATCAATTGGGCGCCGAGCCAACCGGCCGGTTTTTTCAATGCCAGCGGAACGGCGACTAATCCCTTCATCGCGGCGCAGGTGGCGTCGAATACTGTCGATGGCAACGTCAATTCCATCGGACACCCGATCGGCCCGGGCAACGACGGTTATTACGCTCAAATCGACCTGGGCCTCGAAATCATGATTGACCGGATCGAGATCACAGGGCGCCTCGGTAGCGACTGCTGCAACGACCGCTTGCAGAATTGCACGTTGAAATTCTTCGCCGCGGACGGGGTGACGGAGGTGCATTCGATATTCGACGCGGGAATCCCAAAGGCAACCGAGTCCATCAGTATCCCCGCGAGCCCGCGCGCCCAATTCGCGAGGGTGATCAATGATAGCCAAGCGGCCTACGG
>JAHEDC010000113.1 GCA_024641425.1 Verrucomicrobiales bacterium
ATTCCCTCATCGCCGGCCAATACGGTGGTCGCCTCAATAACGGCGGCGAACGCCTCCGCCTCATCGGCGCGGGAGGTGCGGTCATCCACGATTTCTCCTACAGCAATGCTGCGCCCTGGCCCGTCCTCGGCGGTGCCCTCAACGGCTTCTCCATCGTCATCATTGATCCCACCACCGCCGCCTCCCACGGCAACGGAGCGAACTGGCAGGCCTCCTCCACCGTCGGCGGCAGCCCCGGCGGTGCCCTCACTTTCGACTCGTGGCGCAGCTCCCAGTTCTCCGCCGCCGAACTCGCGGATCCCACCATTTCCGGCCCTAACGCCGACCTCGACGGCGATGGCCTCAGCACCTTCGCCGAATTCGCCCTCGGCACTCCGGTCCGCAGCGCCGCCAACGGTGCCTCCGCTCCCGTTGGAGCCCTCGAGCTGATCGGAGCCGAATGGTATCTCACGCTTCAGTATACCCGCCCCGCCGGAACCCGCGCCGTCACCTGCACCCCGCAGGTATGCGGCGATCTCGCCACTTGGACCGCCAACACGGTCCCCGTCGCTCCCGCCGTCACGAATCCGGACGGCTCCATCACCGAGAAACATCGAGACACCGTCCCCCTCGATCCCCAGAATCCCCAAGATCGCTTCATCCGCCTCCACATGGCGGAATAACGACTTCTATCGTGTCTTCGAAAGCGTTGCTACTCCACGTTCCCCTTGCCGCCGCCGGGTTCCGGGAGGGTCTCCATTTCCGAGCAGAGAAAATGCTCGAAGCCCTACCGGCGGCGTCTGACCAATAGTCCGAGGGCGGCAAGGCCCAGAACCACGGCCGAGGGCTCGGGAACCGACGAACGATAGTTGTCGAAAGTCGCGCTCGCCGGCTGATTGCCACCGGCGGAACTGTCGAAGATGAGCAAGCCACCGAAACCAGAGGCGTAGGTCGTGTCCGTCACCGAAATCGACTGGAGAGGCGTCGAGGGGTTGGCGGCATCGTAGATGGTTCCCGTCAGCAATCCACCCACCCCGGTGAAGACGAGCTGATAATCGACGGCGAGATTCAGGGGGCCGCCAATGGTGCCCGTAGCGATCCCTGTCCCGGCTTCCATCGTCACCCGTGTGATATCGATCGATCCATTGAGCGAGACAGTGAAGGCATACCCACTGGTCGTCTGGAGTCCTGGAGTGCCTAACCTACCGAGGATCCCAACCGCCTGAGAGGCATTGTTGCCCCAGTTGACGAGGTCGACGGAAATACGGAAATCGCCGTAGCTCGCGTCCCCCCGGTATGAACCCGCGCGCGCCGCGCCAAGAGCCCCCGGATTCGGAGAAGCCCCGGAACTAATCTGATAGCCACCGCTCGGGAAGTTGAAAGTCGCCAGCCCGGGAGCGAATTGGTTGAGCGGCTGAATTCTCGTCCAGCCAACATCGTTGCCATCGTTGAAATCATCGACGATGACTTGTCCGCTGACCGGAGTGGCAAGGACGAGGAGGGCGTTGCAGAGAGCGCCCGAAATGAGGAGGAATTTGGATTTCATGGTTTCATTTCGCATAAACACGGATTTATTCGACCTCCTTATACTCAAAGGATAAGAGCCTTCCAAGTGTTATTGTGGCCCCTCGCGGGGGGACACCCCACCAGCCCACGGGTTTTTGCTTGCCCTTTGAAGTGAGGTTCGCTATTCACGCCTCGTTGTTCTCGCCGTGCCGCTTGGTTCGGCGAATTCCTTCTCCCGTAGATCCCGCGTCCTTCCCCATGATATCGTCGCCCGCTGCCTTCAACTGGCACAACCTAAGCGTCCTCTTCCTGTCGGCGGCGTGCCTTTGTCCTTCCACGACTGACGCCGCCGAACCCGAGCTGTTCCATTTCCACCACGAGGGAGTGCTCGGGACTTCGCTCGACTTGCAGGTCATGGCCGAGGACGAGGCGCAAGCCAAGACGGTCGAGGCGGCCGTGCTCGGGGAGATCGAGCGGCTCCGGGCGATCCTGAGCACCTACGATCCGGAGAGCGAACTGAGCCGACTGAACGCCGCCACCGGGCCGATCGTCTGTTCGCGGGAGTTGGTCGATGTGCTCGCCGGTTATGATTCGCTGGGAGCGAAGTCGGGCGGCGCCTACAGCGGGAGCCTCGGCGCCCTGATTGAAATCTGGCGCGCGGCGGAGAGATCGGGGATCGCACCCGATGCGACGACCTTGGGCCCGGTGGTCGCTGCCCTGCGGAAGCCCTCATGGAAGCTCGATCGCGCGAGCCGTACGGTCACGCGCCTCACGGCGGCGCCGCTGAACGTGGACTCGCTCGGCAAGGGCTACATCCTGAGGAAGGCGGCGGCGGCGGCCAAGACGAAGGGAGCGAAGGCCTTTCTCCTCAACATCGGCGGCGACATCTTCGCCATCGGCAAGGAATGGGACATCGGCGTCGCGGATCCGCAAAACAGCGCGGACAATGCGCCGCCCCTCACCCGCGTGCGGCTTCTCGACCGGGCGATTTCGACCAGTGCCGCCTACGAGCGCGGCTTCACCGTCGGCGAAAAACGCTACTCGCATATCCTCGATCCTCGCACCGGGCAGCCCGCCCAGGACGTCGCCAGCGCGACGGTGGTGGCCTCGGACAACGTAGTCGCGAATGCCCTCGCCACGACACTCTGTGTCTTGAAGCCCGTGGAAGGACTAACCCTTGCCAAATCGATTCCCGGCACCGAGTGCCTGATCGTCGCGGCGGACGGAAGCCAGCATCGCAGCGCGAACTTCGCGATGCTCGAAGAGCGCCCGACCACCGCCACCACGGCCGAACCAAGAACCGGCGGATGGCCGGACGGGTATCAGGTCACCCTCACGCTGACGCTCAAGAAGCCGTCGGGCGGCCGGAAGATCAAGCGTCCCTATGTCGCGGTCTGGATCGAAGACGCGGAGGGCAAACGCGTCCGCACCGTGGCGGTCTGGGGCAAGCAGCGGAAATACCTTCCCGACCTGCGCGCGTGGTGGAAGGTCGCGGGCACCGATGCCGCGTGGGCGGAATCCATCACCCGTGCCACGCGACCGGCGGGCCAGCACCGCATCGTCTGGAACGGCGAGGACGATAAAGGCAAGGCCTTGCCACCCGGCACCTACACCGTCGTCCTGGAGGTCAACCGCGAGCACGGCACCTATTCGCTGAAGCAGGGCAAGATCGACTGCGGCGCGGCACCCTCGGAGGGAACGATTCCCTCCGCCGCCGAGTTCGACGAAGCGCCACTCACCTTCGGTCCCCTGTCCCCATGAGCATGACCGCCCACCACCGGCGGCTCCTGCTCAAGAAATGGGCCCGGCTGCTCCATATTTACATTTCAATGTTCGGACTGCTCACGGTCCTTTTCTTCTCCGTGACCGGCTTCATGCTCAACCACGAGGAATGGTTCGGTTTCGCCGAACCCCGCCTGTCGGAAAGCGAGGGGAACCTGCCTGCCGGACTTCTGGGAGAGCCCGACAAACTCGGGATCGTCGAGTACCTGCGGAAGGAATTCGGAGCCACCGGCGCCCTCGATTCCTTCGATAGCGATGACGAGCAATTCAGTCTCGTCTTCCGCTCGCCGGGTCGCCGCACCGAGGCCTTCATCAACCGGGCCGACGGCCACGCCGATGTCACGATCGAAACCCATGGCTTCGCGGGACGCATCGTCGAATTGCATCGCGGCACCGAAGCCGGCACCGCCTGGCGACTCGTCATCGACATCTCGGCCATCCTCATGCTCGTCATTTCGGGCACCGGTCTCATCCTCTGGCTCCTCGTGCCTCGATGGCGACCACTCGGAATCACCGGGCTGGCGGTCTGCGCGCTCGCGTGCGCAGCCGTCTATCTCGTGTGCGTTCCCTGAGCGAATCCGAATCACCTCGCTCGTTCGAGAGCCGGTTTCTCAGGGCGGCTTCATGGACTCCAGATCGGCCGCCGAGTCCACCTACTTCCGCGAACGAATTCAAGGGAAGCTGGTTCTTTCCGAGCAAGCGTGCAGCGAGGAAGCCCGCCTCCGGGCCTTGAAATGCGCTTCAAAATTCCCCTCACGCTTCGGAGCGATCTTGGCTAGAATTCTTTCATGAATCCATTCTGTCGCGTCATTGCCTTCGCCTACCTCTCGGCGATCCCTCCCGCCTTCTCCGAGGAACCTCCCACAGACGAGGCCCTGCTCGCCACATTGAGAAACTCCGACATGGCGGTTCGCATCGAGGCCCTCCGGGAGTTGCAGACTTCCCTCGACCCCAGACTCCCGGACGCCTTGCTTCCTTTGCTTTCCGATGAAGGGAATTCGATCCGCCGCCTCGCCGCGCGGGGCGTGGGAAGCCGCTGGTGGCAGATCCCTGCCGAGCGGATTCCCGTTTTCACCAAGGCCCTCGCGAAGAATGCGGCGAGCGACCTGGATGACGAGAAGAACATGGCCGCGCGAGGCCTCGGACTTTTGAAACGCGACTACAAGGGCCCGATGTTCGCCCGCAGCGCGAACAAGCGCTGGGTCGTCTACGAGCGCTGCGGACTCCCCTGTCTCATCGACACCACGACCGATACCGAGGAACTCCTCGGCTGGGATGTCGAGCATCCCTGGCTCAGTTCCGCCTGGGGAAACGGCCCGCTGGAGGACGCCGCCCGCTGGCACCCCGACAAGGCGCGGGAACTCTGCGTCTTCTCCCTCCTCCTCCACCGAAAGGCGAGCACCCTCTGGATCTGGCGGCACGGGAAGGGGCTTCTAAAATTGGAGATCAAGGACATTCTCAAGCCCCTCGGCATGACCGAGGAGGACTACATGGGCGGCGGCGGACTCTACGCCGACTTCAAGGAATGGACCCCCGGGGGCTTTTCCCTCATCCTCTCCTTCACGACGGTGGAAGGCGATGCCTACACCGACCATACCGTCGTCCTCGAATGGCTCGCGGCCTCCAACGATTTGCGCATCCTCTCTAAGGAAGAGACCTCGCAGTAAGCCCCCGCTTGCCCCTTAGTCGGAACGTGGCACAGTCCCCGGCCCATGCCATGGATCGCCGCAAGCCTTGTTTCCGCCCTCTTTCTCGGTCTTTATGACCTGAGCAAGAAACACGCGATACGGGAGAACGCCGTCCTGCCCATTCTCTTCTGGAGCACGGCCCTCGCCGCCCTCTGGTGGGGTGGGCTGCTTCTCGCTGAGAACCGAATTCCCGGCCTGCTTCCGGACATCTGGGTCACCGAACCCGTCAGCCCGCGCGGACACTTCCTCCTTTTCCTGAAATCGCTCCTCGTCGCCGCCTCCTGGCTGTTCTCCTATTTCGCGCTGAAGCATCTGCCGCTCAGCCTCGCCGCTCCGGTGCGCGCGACGGGGCCACTTTGGACCATTCTCGGAGCCGTCCTCCTTCTCGGAGAGCGTCCCAGCTTTCTCCAAAGCCTTGGCATCGCGACAACCCTCGTCGCTTTCCTCGGCCTCTCCCGCGCCGGGCGGAAGGAAGGCATCCATTTTCATCGCAACGGCTGGATCTTCTGCCTCATCGGCGGCACCCTCCTCGGTTCCATCAGCGGACTCTACGACAAATACCTGCTCGGCACCGTCGGCTTCCGCGCCTCAACCGTGCAAGCGTGGTTCTCGGTTTACCTCGCCCTCATCTTCTTCCTCCCGGTCATCGGGTGGCAGCGACGGTGGTGGAAGCGCGGCCCCTTCCACTGGCGCTGGACCATCCCCCTCATCGCCGTCTGCCTTCTCGTTGCCGATTACGTGTATTTCGACGCCCTCCGCGATCCCGACGCCCTCGTTTCCGTTGTCTCCAGCCTCCGCCGCGGCAGCACACTCATCGCCTTCGCCGGCGGCATCTTCCTTTTCCGCGAACCTCACGGTCGGCGCAAACTCCCCGCCGTCCTCGGGATCGTCATCGGTATTGTCCTCACCGTAGCGGGGTGAGACGCCGACACTCGACGCCCCACCCCCGCGAACCACTATCGCTGCGGCGGTTTCGCTTCCTTGACGAGGGCGCCGTGCTCGGGGCTCATGACGAGGAGGGCGAAGCGGCGGGCGCCATCGATCTCGCCGGTGTTCAGGCTAAGGTAGTCGAACTTCCCGCGAAGGTCGGTGTAGCCGTCCTTGTAGAACTTCGTGCTCCCGTCGCCGAGTTCGGCGTAAACCTTGACGTAGGTCTTCGGCAACGGCTTGCCGGTCGCGGCGTCGCTCACGTCGACCCGACCGTAGTTCTCGACCACCTGCACCTTGAGCGAGTTCGCGTAGTAGGCGGCGGCCTGCTTGCGCCCGGCGGCCACGATCTCGACGAGGACGTTGCTCCCCTGGAATTCCTTCGGCAGCGCGAAGGCGAGCTTGTCCTTGCCCTTCGGCAGCTTCAGCGCCGCACTCTGGTTCGGCTTCACGATGCTGAAGCGGCTGCTGTCGCTGCCGACGAAGGGATTGCTGGAGAAGAGGAATTCGAGATCCATCAGGTAGTAGTTCACGGTCGCGGCCTCCAGGTTCCGGTAGGTTACCGTGACCTCCTTGTTCTCGACCTTGAAGTCGAAGGTCGGCTCGGTGTCGGCGAGCACGTCCTGTTGTTGCTCGCGATCCTTCTCGTCCTGCGCGACGGCGGCTCCGCCCTCGATTTCCTTCGCCTGGCTCGCGACCTGCGCGAAAAGGTTCTGCCAGCGGTCGACCGGATACTCGGCATAACTCGCGGCGATGGTCGCCGCTTCCTTCGGCTTCTCGCCGTAGAAGGCGACATGGCACCGGAAATAGTCGTGCTGGAGTCGGGTCGGCAACTTCTCGGCATCGACCTTGGCGAAGAAGCCGAGGCCTTCCTCGATCCGATCCTGGAGGAAGAGATAGTAGGTCACCGTCATCGCGTCCTCATCATCGAGTTTCGCCTTGTGGCAGAGGATGTCCATGAAGCGATGGTATTGCCCGTGAAGGTAGGTATTGAGGATCTTCCGCTGCGCGCCCAGCGTGTGCGCCCGCGCGTTCACGAGCGGACTGTATTCGAGATGCTGGTAACTCTTCCGCTCGACCGGATCGATCCGCACCAATTCCGTATCGAGGTAACTCCCGGACTGGTTCAGGAAGCCGTCGGAGTGCAGCAGATACTGGCCGACCGCTTTCGGGTCGTTGTGGACGAGCGCGTATCCGTAAAGCGTGTGCTGGTAGAGATGCCGCGCGTTCAGAAGCGTGATCGCCCGCTTGAAGAAGGCGGCATCCCGCATCCGCCACGCCATCCGGTCGAGATTGAGACGGAACAGGTTGTTCGCTTCAAGGAAGGCGATGACCTCGTCCGCGCTGCCCATCTGGCTGATGTAATCCCAGCCCGCCGTGTCGATCTTCGAAAGGACATCGACGACCTTGAAGGCGAAGGGATCGCCCCAGGCGATGATCTGCTCGGCCTTCGCGACATGCACCGGGAACTGCGCGAAGCCCGCTTCGTTTCCGCTTCCTTTCGGGAAGTAGAAGAAGAAATCGAAGCGGCTCGTCCCATAGGGATCGAGCCTCAGGTTCCGCCCCTGGGTGTAACGCACGGAACCGACCGGAAGCGCGAAGTGCGGCACCTGCACGAGGACGTCGAGTTTCTGTACCGACGAACTCGGATTGGTCACCACGACCTCGCAGCCGTAGACAACGCCGGTGAGGAATTCCTCGGTGACGAACTTATCCAGCCGCTCGTTGCCTTCGTTCCGGTAGCGGTCGCCGTCGCGGTAGAAATTCTGGCTCACCAGCACCGGTGTCTTGTCGTCGGAGATCGGGGCCTCCCGCGTCTGGCGATGGAAGATGATGACCGGGCTCGCCGCCGTGATCGCCAGCGAGGCGTCGCCGTTCTCCACCGTGTGCTCGCCCGCCGTGTAGGGCAGATCGAGCACGGAGAGCGCGAACATGATCTCGGTGAAGTTCCCCGCCGCCCGCGAGAAATGCGGGGAAAGGAAGAGGCCCTCGCCGTTCCAGGACGCGTAGTCGCGCCAGAACGGGTTCGCCTTCACCAGTTCGGCATTCTGCTGCTCGATGAGCAGATGGTAGTAGTTGTTCTCGGCCCATTCCTTCGTCGGCTCCATCTTGCGGAAATACTGCCGCACCTCGCCGCCGAAAGGATCGGCCCCATCCATGTCGGACGCCACGAAATCATAAGTCACGATGCCGTTCATGCCCCCGGCATCGTCTCCGAGACTCGCGAAGCGGTCCACCGAACCATCGCGTTTCAGCGCGTCCTTCCCCGCGAGTCCGGCCTGCTTGTCCGCCATTTCCTTCCCTTTCTCGTCGGCGCGGTTCCTGGCCATCGCCCCCCTCTCTGCCGCAGGCGCTCCGGGAGCGGGAGGCGCGGCGGCATCCGATTCCGGTTCGGCGGCCGCCAATTCCTCGCGCAACATCTCCGATTTCTTCTCCATCAGCCGCCCGAGACTGCGGCGGCTCAGGCTTTCGCCCTCGGTCACTTCGCCGTCGGCCTCCAGCGCAAGCCCCGCAATAGCGAACTCAAAAAGCCGGCGGTTGCCCTCCGGGTCGGGCGGCGTCAGGTCATCGAGGTCGCCCACGTGCCGGGCCGTAGCCGCCGCTTCGTCCCCCCCGATCCGCCGCGCGAGGAGGATCTGCTCGACGACATTCAACCGCGCGTAGCGGTAGGGTTCGAGATAGCGCGACAAGTCGGATCCGAGGAGATACTCGTCGAGGAAGGTCTTGTCCTTCTTGTTCGCGAGATAGGGCTTCACCACGGTGGCGAAGAACTCGGGATCGCGGCGCGAGAGGAAGAAGTTCAGTTCGTGGCAGGAAAACTCGGAGTATTTCGCCCGCTTGTCCTCCGGCTTCATTGTCGGCCAATCGAGGAGGAAGCGGAATTCGGCGAGGGTCGCGTTGTTCCCGCTCACCGTCGTAAGCAGCCGATACACCGCGTCGAGGCTGTCGTAACTCTCGACCTTGGCGCTGAGCACGTCGTCGATCGTCGCCTTCTCCCCCTGCCGGAGCACGGCCGTTTGGTCGAGTTCGGTCAGATGCTTCTTCGGATCGAGGCCGTTGAGCAATCGAAGGTCGCGGATCGCGACGGCCTTCTCCGGGAGCACGACGCTGCGGAAAACCGTATTCTCCGGATCGACGGCGAGCACCTGCAGGCAGTGGCGGTCTCCGAGCGAAGCGGCCGGAATCCGCACCACGCCGTTGTTGTCCGGAACAAGATTGAACGCGACCGGCGCGGATTCCTTGAGAAAATCGAGACTGACGAAATTCCCCGCCTCGGCCTGCCCGCCAGCCAGTTTTGCGCCCGGACGTGCACCCGCCTTGCGCGCCGCCTTCTCCATATCCGCCAGCCGCGCGTATTCCTCGCCCGCCTGCGCCTCCGCGATCTCGGTTTCCGTCGTGCGCAACTCCCAGGGATTGAGCAGGAGCCCGGGACGCGCCAGCATGTTGCCCGGATAAATCGTCGCCGAACGACGGCTCAGGATATAGCGGTATTCGTCGCCGATGTCGCGGCCCGACACATACTGCGTGCCCGAGAAGCCACGGCGGATGACCGACGGTTCGAGGGCCGCGAAGTTCCCCAGGTCGCTCTCGACCGGATACTCGGGAAGATAGCGCGTCGCCATCACATGCACCCGCGTGAACTTGTCCTTCACGTTGGCCAGTTTCAGCGTGATTTCCTTCTCTCCCACCGCGACCTCCGTCACTTGAAGGGCCGCCGGATTCACGACCTCCAGGTGCCGCACGTCCGAAAGAAGATAGCGTCCCACTTTCGCCTCTCCCGCCGTGACCCGCACCGCGATCTCACGCTTTTCCTCCTTGAGCGAAAGAACATAGTCGCCGGCCTCCAAACCAGTAATCCTAAGGAAGCCGCCCTCGAGCGAGAGGGCGTCGAACTTGTCCGCGACCACGACACCGCCGCGCGTTTCGAGCAACGCGAATTCCTCCCGCGTCGGCTTGGCCGCCGATCCCATGGCCGGCAGCGCGAGCGCCTCGCCTGCCTTCCCGTGCAGCGAGCCCGGCCGGCTGTGCGTGTCCTCGCGCAGAAACCACGTCGCCACCTGCCCGCTCGGAGCCGTGGCCCGCACCCAGGCAATATCGGTCAGCGCGCCCAGCGTAACCCGTCCCACACCATCCGTCTTGAGCGAGGTCTTCACCGTCTCGCGGAAATCGCGGTGCTTCACTTCGATCGCCACCGCACGGTCCGTCCGGGGCTCGCCCGATTTTCCTAACAGATCCACCACATAGCCGCCCGGCACGGGCACCAGATGCAGGGCCTCGACCTGTTGCGAGGCATTGATCCCGTTCAGTTCAAAATGCCCGGACGCCGCGACGTCCCGCGTTGTGCCCTGGCTCTTCACATCGACCTTCGCATAGAGGGTGAAGTCGAGCGAACGCAGGCGATCCGGCACCCGGAAGGTGTGGGTGGCTTCCCGATCATCGAAAAGCGTCACCCCCAGTGCCTCGGACGTCGTCTGCACACCCTCGATGTCCGTCGAGGTGATCGCGAGGCGCACATCCTTCAGCACGCCGAGCGAAACCGGCTGACCGGCCAGTTGCAAGATCGGACGGATCACGACCGTGGCGTCTTTCCTCGGGAGCAAGGTCTCGCGCTCCACGTGAAAACCCGCGCTGAAGTCATAACTCTCGGCGGAATGATCGAGATATTCCAGGGTCGCGAAATCACCATCGGTCAGCACCAGCGGAACGCGCCCCGGATTGTTCGAGAACGGTACGAGAATGCTCCCACTCTTGCCCGGCGTGTGCCTGCGTCCACCCAGCCAGACCGCCGGATCCTTCGCCGGCGCATTGTTCCCGTCGAGCACCGTGATCACCGTCCCGGCACTCGCGGTCGCGGAGAGGAACTGCAGGCCGCCCTTCCTCACCAGCGCCCGGCTGCTCCGCCCGTTGCCGATCATCTCGATGACCCACACCCCCCGCTGGTCCTTCAGTTGCGGAAAGTCGAAGGTGCGCCGCACCCGGCGCAGCGGCGGTTCGGCGTAATCGCTCGCGCTTTCCTCATTCGCGACGAGACCGTCGAGATTCAGATCCGTCCCGATCTCGCTCCCGTGATCAAGGTAGTAATTCAACGCGTTGACCTCGTAGACCTTCACGATGAGCTTCGAGACATTCTTCACATCGACCGCGAGAGTCACCGCGTCGCCCGCCCCGAATTCCTTCGCGTTCTCGGGAGCGAAATCGATGTCCACCCGATCCTTCAGTGCCTGGTAGGCTGCCGGATTGAGATACGCATACCATTTTTCCTGATCGCCGATTCCGTTCACGATCTTGGCTTCGGCGAAAACGGGCTTCACCCAGTCCTCCAAGAGTAACTTCGCGTATGCGTCGTAGTTTTCCTCCTTCACGAAGAGATGGAGCAGGTAATCCCGAATCAGGGCGTCGTCACTTCCCACCGGAGGCATCAGCGTGGCCCTCGCATAGTCCGCGTTCGGATCCACGAAATGCTGGCCCGGCGTGTTCTCGTTGAACGCCTTCGGATTCACAATCCCCCCGCGACGGGGCAAGGCGAGATAGCTCATGAGCATGTCCTTCGGATACTCGCCCTTCCCGCGATAATGATCGAGCAGACGGTAAAGGACGTGTGCCTTCAGCGAATTGAAGGCGGGATCAAGTCCACTCACGTACTCCCAGAGGCGCTTCAGGTAAGCCTCGCGCACCTCCGGATCGTTCTGCGCGTCCACATCCTCGCTCGGACGCAGTTTTGAAATCCAGGCATCGACGAAAGCCTGCGTCCGCGCGAGGTCGGGCTTCGCCGCGAGCAGCTCCTTCAACTGCTCCGGCAGCAAGGCAGCATGAATCGGATACTCGCCGAAGCCGCGCGATTCCTTCGTCTTGAAGTCCTCGAGGATCATCGCGGCCAGACCAGGGAAATCCGGACGCGTCAGGCGTGCGAGGAGCTGTTTCCGCCGCAACGGGGTCAGTTCGATCTGCCCGTCCCGCGCCAGCCATTCCAGCGCCGCGTCTTCCAATGGCTCCAGTCCCTGCGCGCGGTTGAAGGAATCCCGGAGCAAAGCCGCCCGCGAGATCGCGTTCGGGTCAAGCGCGCCGGGAAGATCCGGCACCTTGTCCGGAATCTCCTGCTGATGGCCGAGATTCGTCCCCAGCCGCTGCCGCAGGTATTCCAGGGTTTTCGCCGGATCGTTGGAATACCGGAGCAAGGCCTGACGGTTCCGCATTTCCACGACCTGCGGCGTTTCGTTGAAGCGTTTCACCCACGGGTCAAACAGGGCGTCCACCTTGTCGAACTGGCCTTCGTTCTGATAATGCAGCGCGTGGTAGTAGTAGTAATCCTCGGTGCCCGGAATGAGCTGCTTTAGCGCTTCCTCGCGGTTCTCGGCGAGGGCGAAGGTTTCGGCGAAGCCGATTTCCTGCGCGGCGGCCCGCCCTGGATTCAGGAGGACGCTGCAGGAGAGGGTGGCGGCAATCATGGCGGGGAAGACAAGCGGCGTTTTCATGGTATCCGTGTTCTGCGAAAGGTCGTTGTTTGGAATAAATCGATCCTTGGCAATCCCCGCGCCGGGCGCAAAGGTGCCTCCACCATGGAGGGACGCGCGAACGTGGGGGTTTCTTAGAATTCTTTTCCGACCGTTACCGACCAGTTTACAGGCAGCAGGCCAGCGTGTCAGTCATTTATTATTGTAATTCTTATTTTTGTTGATTATTTAGACCCATTACCCTTGAAAGAGATCATCATTTACACTGACGGCGGATCGAAGGGAAACCCGGGCCCAGGAGCCTACGGCGCCGTCCTCATCCACGGCAGCCGCCGCCGCGAGGTGAGCGGGGGGTTCCGTCGCACGACCAATAACCGGATGGAGATCCACGCCGCCATCTCCGCGCTGGAGGCCCTGAAGCAGCCCTGCGCCGTCACCCTTCACTCTGATTCCCGCTACCTCGTCGACGCCATGTCGAAAGGATGGCTCAAGGGGTGGAAGAAGCGCGGCTGGAAGCGGGCCGAGAACGCGCATCTGAAGAACGCCGACCTGTGGCAGCGCCTCGATCAGGTCGCCGCTCCCCACCGGATCACCTGGAAATGGGTCAAGGGCCACGCCGGCCACCGCGAGAACGAGCGCTGCGACGAACTCGTCGGCATCGCCGCCACCGCTCCCGGACTGCCCGATGACGAAGGCTATCTTCGCGAGAGCGCACGCGCCTAGATTCCGCCGCCTCAAGTAAACGCCATGAAGATCAGAAGCCATTACGGATCCGCCGCCCTCTGCGTCGCGGCGTTCCTTGCATTCCCCCTCGGGGCCACCGCCCAGGACACGTCCCCAACAAACTCCGAAACGGCCGAGGAACCTGCTCCCGCTCCTGCTCCCGTTCCTGCTGCCGTTCCTGCTCCCGTTCCTGCTCCGGTCGTTCCCGAGGTCTTCCCGATTCCGGATATCGTCTCTACCGCCGACACCTCGAGGGCATTCCTGAAGTCCGTCGCCGAGGCGCTGGAAAGCGGAGCGAAACTCGGCACCGGTTTGCCCGAGATCACGGGCAAGATCGACGCCCGCAGCGACTCCAAGGACAGTTTGCTCCGGTCGAGACCGACCCTCTCCGGACTCCGCGACGCCGAGGCCGCATGGACGGAAATCAACAAGACGCTCGACACCTTCAAAGATCGGATCAGCAAAAGGGTGATGGAACTCGAGGAGAGCCTCAACCAGATCGAAAACCTCGACGGCCGCTGGAGGGCAACCCTCAAGGGCCTCGAGTCGTCGGAAGCGGGCGAAACACCCCCCGAATTGCTCACCCGGGTGCAGATCATCATCACGGATCTCAAGACCACCCGCTCCCGCGTCATTTCCGAAAGACGCCGCCTGCTTTCCGTCCAGGAACGTGTGGCGGAGCAGGAAAAAAGGAGCGCGGACGCGATGGAACAGATCCACAAGGCGCGGGAGACCGCCGTCACCGAGTTCTTCGTCCGCATGGGACAGCCCCTGTGGAAAGTCAACGTGCTCGAGGATGTCCGCAGTGGGCTCGCCAATGATGTTCCCGCCACCTTCGTTGCCCAGCGCAACGCCCTTGCCCGCTATCTCGGCGAAAACTCCGGACTCCTGCTCGCGCATGGTGCCCTCGCTCTGTTCCTCGTTCTCGCCCTCAATGCCATCGCGCGACACATCAAGGGCTGGGTCAGCGTGGATCCCGAACTCGAAAAGCCCTGCTTCGTCTTCGATTTCCCCTATTCCACCGCCATCATCCTCGCGGTCTTCTG
>JAHEDC010000114.1 GCA_024641425.1 Verrucomicrobiales bacterium
CCGTTATCGTCCACGACCATCGACTGGTAGACGATCTCGTCGCGCCCGTCCCCATCGACATCGGCCACGCCCAGCGAGTGTCCGCCCATGCCCGAATACGGCGAGGCGTCGCGGAAGGGCGGATAGCTGATCCCGCTGTCGAAGACCCAACGGCTCGTCAATGCCCCGTCGCGCCAATCCCACGCCGCCAGAACCGTGCGACCGTAAACACCCCGGCACATGACAAGGCTCGGGCGCTCGCCATCGAGATAGGCGACGCAGGCAAGGAAGCGGTCGCAGCGGTTGCCATAATCGTCGTTGCCTCCGTTCCCCCCGTTGCCGCCCCAGCCGTCGATGGGATCGCGCCCGGGAAGGTAGTCGACCGTCTTCAGCGCGGCACCGGTGAGACCATCGAAGACGGTAAGGAATTCCGGCCCGGAGAGAATGCGGCCATCGCGGAGATTTCCCTCCGCGCGGATGCGGTAATCCTTTTCCGGATTGCCGAGGATTTTGCCCTTTCCGTCCTTCGTGCCGTCCGCCGTCTTGCAGACCAGTTCGGCCTTGCCGTCGCCGTCGAAGTCATAGACAAGAAACTGCGTGTAATGCTCGCCCTCCCGGATGTTGAGGCCGAGATCGATCCGCCACATCCGCGTCCCGTCCATTCGGTAGGCGTCGAGCACCGGCGTGCCGGTCACCCCCGGAAATGAATTGTCCCGCGCCCGCGAGCGCTGGTGCACGACGAGCTCGAACTGACCATCCCCATCGAGATCGCCCACCGAGACATCGCCGGGCGCATACTCCGGAATAGGATCGATCGGGACTTCAAGGAACGCTTCCGGCCTTACCACCTCACTCGCCGAGGCAACGCGTTCCTTGCCTTCCACAACCGGTTTCACAAAGTAGCGCTCCCCCGCCTTTCCCTCCGGCACCACCAGACAAGTCGGCCCCGTGGTCACCACGACCGGCTCGTCGTTCCCTTCGCGATACACATTGAAGCCGACTCCCTCCGGATCGGTGCCCATCAAGCGCCAACTGAGAAACACGCCGCCTTCCGGCCGGGTCACCGCGACCAGGCCACGATCCAGCGTCTCGGTCTGTCTCGGCGCGGCGATGGCGGGGGCGACGGTCAGAAGCGGGAGAAAAATGAGAAAGCGGTTCATCACAGTCCCATGGAACCCCGGAAAGCTCCTGCCGTCTCCCCTTTTCTAGCGGACGAGTTCTCCCGACGTGGCAGGTCAGCGCCGGCCCGCCGTCGTTCAACCTCCAGATAAGTGCCCGCAGTCCCGGCCTCCAACGCAAGCTCGCATGCGTATCTCAGGAGCGTGTTACTTTGGAGGCATCTTCGTTCGATGCGAAAACGCCAATAATCTGGCTCCCGCCTACAGTGCGTAACCGCGATGAGGAGCACGTAATCTGATTTGCGTTTCAAGACCACGGCATAGGGAAGGTCGCGAAAAGAAACGGTCGGACTTCCTCCTCGAATTATTGCCGGCGTTTGCCTGCCTCGAAAGCCTGTCGAATGTAGCCGTCCGCCGTCGAGCCAAGACTCCCAACGACGCAGTAGTCAAGAAGTACCCGCGACTCGCTGGGCAGCGAAAGCGCCTGGTCTTCAAACTTTTCGACAGTCACGGTCATCGAGGGAGAGTAGCCGAAGCTGCCGAAATGCTTCTTTCAAACACTCCTTGATTTCAGCGTGCGCTTAGAATCCCCTAACGATCCAAAGCTCAGGCATCAGCCGCGGGAAACTATGCCTTGACGAAGTCGGGCAATGCCG
Organism: Verrucomicrobiales bacterium; assembly: GCA_024641425.1. GTDB lineage: Bacteria > Verrucomicrobiota > Verrucomicrobiia > Verrucomicrobiales > DEV007 > JAHEDC01. Next base: position 1,754 of record JAHEDC010000114.1, read on the forward strand.
AACCTCCCGCTCCATCCGGAACCGACTGCACAGCAGCTGTTGCCTGCAGCGATATTGTTAGGCCTGCTCAAAAGATTCCTTGATCACTCCGGCCAAGTCGACCAGTAGCTTGTCGCTCTTTCCGATGAAGGACGAGCCGTGCATGACGGCCAGCGTCTCGGGTTTGAGATTGGCCAGCGAACGCAAGACACCTTCCGTCTGGCTCGTGTAAGGCATGTAGTCGGCGAGGGGTCCCTGCTGCATCTGTTGCATCGCCTGCCGTGCCGGCTCGATCAAGTCCGACGATGTCACTGGCGCGACGTCGCCGAAATGATGGAACAGATCGGAACAGAACAACGTCTTACGGGTTTCCTCGAAGAGCACACCCGCGTCCCAGCCATGCGGCAAATGGGGCGAGCGGTGAAACCGGAAGCGATACTTTCCGGTGGTGAGGACATCGTCAGCCGCCATGCCGCGCGCCGGACGGATGGCGAAATCATCCACACTCACGAGTTTGCCCACGAGCGTGCAGACGGGTTGGGCCTGGGGCGCAAGTTGCAGCCACTCGTTGAGCGCGCCAACCTCGTCGGATTCAAAATGACTCCACCCAATGTGGCGCAGTGTGGCAGGGTCAATTAGTTTGGCCACGGCTTCGCGTAACGCCGGAAACATCCGTTTGAAACCCGCGTGAAACAGGAGCGGCTCCTCGTCGCGCACGAGGAAGTGATTGAACTGCATGTTGAAATCCGGAACGTATATGGAAAGCCGAAACAGGTCGGGAGCAATTTCGTTGATCGTGGTCATAGATTACAGATTGGCGTTCTTTAACGAATGTGAATAGGGTAAAAGCAGTGCGTGCGGAGTGGCCTAACTGTGTATTATGCCACCCGACTGGAGTAACATGAAGATCGAGGAAGTCCTCTTGATAATGAGCGATATTTGCCGCCGGTAGCGTCTTGGCTATCTGATTGAGAACTCTTACGAAAACTGGGTGCAATCGCATCGCAAGGAGGTTTTGGTGATGCCGGTCGACCTGACGAGCGAGGAAAAGGTGGCCGGATATCTGACGCAGATTGCCTCGGAAATGCGAGGCGGCGTCCGCCCAGAGCCAGACTTATAATACCTTGGTCGTCTTCTAAGGGCAAGTTCTCAGTGCCCGGTTGGGACTTGGCATGTATCTCTCCCCATCATCGTAGCCTTGTCCCTGAGAGCGCGCATTTCCGAAGCGAGGGACCTGGCACCGCTTTGGATCGCGCTTTCCTAGGCGACGCCCGCGGACCGGTAATCCCGATGACCCTTCAAGCCCAATCCAAAGCGGCGGAAACCCCCGCACTCCATGGAGGGACTTCCGAAAACATCGAGGTCCGCCGCTTCATTGGAACGGGATCGATGATGCGGAGAGTAGATCATTCTATGTCGAGGCGTAGCCCTGAAGGGTTTGCTCTGCTCCTTTGGAGCTTGCTGCCCTAACACGGTGATATTCCCATAGGTCGCCCCCTTGGGACGCGCCTCAATCCTCCATCGCGTCGTAGATCAAGGCTTTGATCGTGTTCTCGATGATGAAATTGTAGGGCATCTGCTGCTGCATGGCCACCACGACGAGTTCGTCCTTGGGAGAGACCCAGTAATGGGTGCTGGCCGCGCCGCCCCAGCCGAATTCCCCGAGCGGGGCCGCCGCGTCCCAGAGCTTCGTTTCCTTCGTGCGCACGGAGAAGCCAAGCCCGAAGCCGATGCCCGGTCGCGGCAGGCCGATGGCGATGTTCTTGATGCCTTCGGGAAGCTGGTTCGTCGTCATGAGTTTTACCGTCTCCGCCTTGAGCAGACGCTTGCCTTCGAGTTCGCCCCCATTCGCGATCATCTGGAGGAAACGCAGGTAGTCGCGCGCGGTCGAGACGAGTCCCCCGCCGCCGGAGCGCATCTTCGGTGCCTTCAGGTAAGCGCTTTCGGAAGGTTTCTCGATCGGCTTCAGCGCGCCGGAGTAATTCGCGGTGAGGCGGGCGGCCTTGTCCGTTGGAAGCGAGAAGCCGGAATCGCGCATGTCCAGCGGTTCGAAGATCCGCTCGCGGAAGAAGGCGTCGAGCGCCTGGCCGGACACCTTCTCGACGAGCGCGCCGAGCACGTCGGTGCCCGCGCTGTAGTTCCATTCGGTACCCGGTTGGTAAAGCAACGGGATGCCGCCGAGCCGTGCGACCAGTTCGTCGAGCGTCCCGTCCATCACGCCCTTTTCGCCATACAGCTTGTCCACCGGGCCAAGGCCCCAGCCGTAGCTGAAGCCGGCGGTGTGCCGGAGTAGATCGCGCACGGTCGGCTGCGGGTCCGCCTTCGTGTTGCCGCTCTTGTGATAGACTTCGAGATCAGCGAGAGCGGGCAGATGTTTCCCGATCGGATCATCGAGGGCGATCTTCCCTTCCTCGACGAGCATCAGAGCGGAAGCGGAGGTGATCGCCTTCGTCATCGAGAAAATCCGGAAAACCGCATCGGTGGTCATCGGCTTGTCCGCTTCGATATCGGCCTTCCCGAAAGCCTTGAAATACGCGATCTCCCCCCGTCGCGCGACCGCGACGACACAGCCCGCGATCTTCCGGTCGGCGACCAGTTTCTCCAGCGCGGCATCGACCGCCGCCAGCTTCTCCGCCGACATCCCCGCCGCCTTCGGCTCGACGACGGGAAATTCCTTCGCGGAAACGATAAAGGAGAAAAAGAGAACTAAAGGGAGAAAAAGGAGTTTCATGGCAGCCGCGAGCATGGACAATGCTTGCGTCGGAGTCAACGAGATGCCCTTCTCCATGCACGATGAAACTCTTTTCCACTTTCCTGACCCTCTGTGCCTTCACCGGGACGACCCTCCTCGCGGAGGAGAAACCCACCATCATCGTCTTCTTGTCCGACGATCACGGGCAGCTCGATAGCACTCCCTACGGTGCCACCGACGTGCGCACCCCGAACATGCAGCGGCTCTCGGACGAGGGGCTGACCTTCACCCACGCTTTCATCGCCTCACCCGCCTGTGCGCCGAGCCGCGCCGCCCTGCTCACCGGATTGATGCCCGCGCGGAACGGCGCCGAGGCGAACCACAGCTACAAAAAGGAAGGCGTCGCCTCGCTGCCACCGCTCCTGAGCGCCCTTGGTTACCAGACCGCCGCCTTCGGAAAGGTCGCGCACGGGACTGACGCACCCAGCCATGGTTTCGATGTTTCGGACAAGCGCTACGACCTCCCGTTCCTCGCCGATTTCCTCGACAAGCGCGACGCCACGAAACCCCTCTGCCTCTTCGTGGGCACCCACGACCCCCACGTGCCCTGGCCCACCGTCGACGGCTATGATCCGGCGAAGATGGAGCTGCCTCCGACGTTCGTCGACACGCCCGAGACCCGTGAGTTCCGCGCCCGTTACTACACCGAAGTCTCGAAGGCCGATAGCTTGCTCGGTGAACTGCGGGACCTCGCCGCAAAGCATTTCGACCCTGCGAACACCCTCTTCATTTACACCAGCGACCACGGTGCGCAGTGGCCGTTCGGAAAGTGGAACCTCTACGATTCCGGCATTCGTGTTCCCTTCATCGCCAAGTGGCCCGGCGTCATCAAGCCCGGCACCCGGAGCGATGCCCTCGTCCAGTGGACCGATCTGTTCCCGACCCTCATCGACGCCTCCGCCGGCACGGTGCCGGAAGGTCTCGACGGACGTTCCTTCCTTTCGGTCCTGCGCGGAGAAAAGTCGACCCACCGCGACGTCCTCTTCACGACCCACAGCGGCGACGGGCGCATGAACGTCTATCCGATCCGCGCCCTTCGGGATGGCGACTGGAAACTCATCCTCAACCTGCACCCCGAATTCGCCCACACCACGCACATCGACAAGGCCCTGGCCAAGGACGGCGGACGCTACTGGCTTTCATGGTATGAGAAGGCAAAAAGCGACCCCGCCGCCGCCGCCCTCGTACAACGTTACCACGAGCGCCCCGCCGTCGAACTCTACGACCTCAAAGCCGATCCGCTCGAACAACACAACCTCGCGGCCGATCCAGCTCATGCCGAACGCGTGAAGGGAATGCGCGCCCGACTCGAAGCCTGGATGAAGGAACAGGGCGACCAGCAGACGGTTTACAACGAACCCCGCCTGTTGAGCGACCCGGCCTCGACCCGACCCGGCCCCGACACCGCGCGCAACGAACCCCGCAAGGCCGGGCCGGAGCCGAAACGGCAAAGGAAGGCCGCCTCCGAATCCAGATAGCCGAACGGGCGGCCCCGATCGTGTTCCGCCCCCAGGGCCTGGAAGCCGGGGTCAACAAGAGCAGGCTCCTTGTCCGGAACCGCCAAAGCCGAAGGGCTCTCTCAGTTTTGCGCGGTAACCCTGAGCCGAATGTAGGCCCGATCAAGATTATCAAGAGTCCCCACGCTGCGATAGGTTTTCGAAAGCGTGCCGTCCCCGTTGTTGACGATCCCAACCAGTTCGACCGCTGCGCCGCTCGCCCATGTCGCAAGGTCGGACGAGACCTCGACCTCGGGAGTGATCCCTGCGGCGGAAAGATCCTGCCGGAACGTGAGGGCGAGATGGCCCTCGCTGATGGAAGCGACGGGAAGGCGATCCGGCGAGGGGATCTGCGGATTTCCACCCGTAAAGAACTCCAGAAGTCCGTCAAGGCCGTCGAAGTCGTCATCGACGTTCGGACTGACGCCCCCGTTCGCCGCCGCCCACTGCGCAAAAGTCTGGGGGACGGGCTCGGCGGTTCCGGGCGTTCCGCCGAAGACACCCGCCATCCAACTCGTTGGCGCGGCATGGTCCGGAAGGCTTGCCGGATTGACGAGCACCAGGGACGCACCCTGCCCGGCCGCCGCGGTAGGCCAGGGCGCGACGTTGTCGTAGGTGAATCCACGGATCAACTGATCGAGGGCGTCGACAAACGAAACATTCTCACCCTCGTCCTTCAGCTTCCCGGTGTATTGGCCCGCGACGGGCAGGCCAGCGCCATAGCGGAAGGCAAAGGCGGCGGTATTCGACACGATGAGGACCCGACCGCCCGCGGGAACCGATTTGATTGCCGCCGTGCTGAAATCGAACTGAATGCCATCGACGAAACGGACGCCGGTGAGATCGAGGGTTCCGGCACCGGTATTCAGCAATTCGAGGAACTCGAAGCTCTCGCCGTTGCCAAAACCGGCACTGATTTCCGCCGCGGTGGCGCGCGACGGGTTGTACATTAGTTCGGAAACAACCAATCCGGAGTAGTTCTGGACGAACGTCGCCTCGTTCAGGGCCGACCAGTTGCCAGCGCTAAGAACGCGGGCGCGCACCTGGGTGCGGGCGCTGATCGGGACAGTGCCGGTGTAGACGATGGCCGTCGGGGAAATGGCTCCACCATTCCCGCCGCCGGTTGTCTGGCTGACACGAAGGTCGGCGGAGATAAGAAAGTCCGACGAGCCGGTGCTCTGGTTCAATCCCTGGATGGCGAGGATATTTTCCACGCCCGCCGTCAGGAGGCCGATGTGCTGGGAGATGTCGATGGACTCCAGAACGATGGCCGCAGTATCGGGATTGCTCGCGCTGGCTGTCGAATTCCCGTCGGGGGTGCCGTTGAAGTTCCGGCGCGCGATTTCGGTGCCATTCAAATAGGCAACGAAACCGTCATCGTAACGCACGCGGAGTTCCGCTCCGTTCTTGCCCGTCAATTCCCCGGCGGAGGGAGTAAAGGGCACGCGGATCAAACAGGAGGTGCGGAGGCTCAGCATCGCAGCGCGGACATCGATACCGAAGTAAGGCCCATAGTCCGGCGAGGTATCGTAGCCCACTCCTCCGGTGCCGGCCGTCCATGCGGCGTCATTATACCCTGACTGTTTCCAGGACTTGCCCGCTCCATCGGTGAAGCCGTCGGCCGCCGACTGGGGAACGAACACTTTCTTCCCGGCGGACTCCTGGAGGATCGTGACGGGCGGATCCTGCTCGACCGGCTCGGCGGAGACACGCGGGTCACTGCCATCCACCGTGTAGTAGATGGTCCCGGCGGGCGCGGTGATGCCAAGCTGGAATCCCGGCGCCACCGTACCTCCGTGCTGATTGAACGAGGGCGCGACGGTGCTCGGGTACATTCCAGCCGCCCGGAAGCGCGTGATCATCGTGTTGGTCAGCCCCGGAAACTGGTTGTTGATGAGATCGGTCTGGTAAGCCTGCCACGACGCCGGCGTACGGAAATCCCAGCGGGCGGCCTCGGAGAGGAAGCTCAACTGCACCTCATTGACACGGTTCTGAAGCCGGGCCGTGTTCTTCGCGGGCGTAAACGCTCCGTCATTGAAGAAGTGCTTGTGAATGCGGTCCGCGAGCAGGATCTTGTAATCGGGATCCCCCTCGTTTCGCAGCCTCGTCATGACGTTGAGCGGTCCATTGTGGGTGACGGCACGGCCGGGCGGCCGGAGGAATCCGTCGGCGTCCTTCATGAAGAACTTGAAGGGCACGCCGAGCGGCACCGAGCCCGCGCTGCGGAATTCGCTCTCGGAATTCCCGCTCAGCCACAGGAGCATGAAGTCGAAGACGTTGGCCATGTCAATGTGGCCGCGTGCTGCCGCGAAGGGAGTCGGACCCGCAAGAAGGGACTGCGTCTCGCTCCAGTACTGCCCGGTGCCGTCGTTGACGACACCGGTCAGGAACTCGTCGCCCGTGTTATTGGCGTTGACGGCCTCGTAATCGGCCTTGGTTCCACCGAAATACTCGGCGAGCATGGCGCCGTTCCAGCGCTCGCGGAGATGGTACTGACCCCAGTAGAGGCCATTGAGGTAAACGTGGACGAAGCGTCCGTGCGGCGCGATCTGACCCATGTCCAGCATCGAGTCATCGGTGAAGCGGTTCGACATGTAGGCACCCCGCGCGTTCATGTCATGGTTGCCCGCACGGAGGTCGATCGAGTCGACCTGCGCCGCCGCCGGGATCGGGTAGTCGTGTCCCTTGAAGATCGGGAAGTTCAGTTTCCCGGGCCCGTAGAGGGAGCGGAAGTTAATGCGGATGCCCCGTTTCGCGAAGTCGGTCACGTAACTCCCGAAGCGCTCCATTCCCGCGTCAACCTGCGTGTCCCCGTCCTCGAAGTTGATGAGTTCGACCGAGGATTCCTTCTCGACGCGATCGACGTCCCCCTGGAAGACGAGCGAGATCGTCGGCACCGATTTCAGGGAGTCGATCATCTGTGGCCCGTAGACCGGGCTCTGGGTGATGCTGGTGCGCATGTTGGGATTCGCGATGACATTCGCCGGGAAGATGTAGGTATGGGTATCGACGTTCGTTGGCACGAACCCGGCCTTGAAGGCGGCCGCGCGGAGGACGGTTGTCTGCCCGATCGGGACCGGGCCGGTGTAGACGAGGCCGTTCGTCGCGGTCGGTTTGGCGCCATTGACCGTGTAACGGATTTGCGCGCCCGGCGTGGGAGTGGTGATCTCGACGGCGATCGGCGCATCATAGAAGCCACGGTCGAGGGAGAACGCGGTGTCGCCGACGAAATCGGTAAAGCCACCGCTGTTCGCCGCCCCTGGCGTCGGGTTGAGGAAGTATCCCTCGATAAGGGCGACATCGTCGAAGCCATAGGAAACGTCCGAGCGCTGAGTGGGATAGGTGGGCGAGAACTCGGTCACGATGGTGGTTCCGTCGGGTTTGACGAGGGCGAGGAACTCGCCCGTGCGGCTCAGGCTGAAATTCGTATGCAATTGCGCGCCGGGAACGGCACGGTTGCTTCCGGAGGCGAAGATGACGAGATAGCCGTTCGGGGCGATGGTGACGGCGGGAATCCGCCACTTCGTGAGGGTGCCCGCGTCATCGGTAAGGTAATAGCCGTCGAGGGAGGCCGCGGTGCCGCTCGGATTGCGAAGCTCGATCCAGTCGGAAGGCTCGCCATCCTCGTCAAGCAGGCCGCCCTGGTTGTCGGCCATGAATTCGGAAATGATCGGTTCTCCGGGAATGACGACGCGGACCCGGACCTCGCGGGCAAGGCTGCCATTGGCATTCGTGGCGGTCAGGACATAGGTCGTCGAAACCGAGGGGGTCACGCTGGTGCCGGTCATCCCGGTGACGTTGGTGCCATTGAGGTCGAGCGAGGTGGCGTTGCCGACGCTCCAGGTGAGCGCGACAGGGGTGCCGGGAGCGACGATTCCAGCGCCGCCTGCAAAGGAGTAGATGAGCGGCTGGTCGGTGACTTCGACCTCCACGCCCGCGACGCTGGTGCCGGTAGGCCGCACGGCGGTCAGGGTGAAATTCGTCGTCGCCGCGGGACCGGGATTCACGGTGACGCTGCCGATGCCGCTGGCATTCGTCATTCCGGTCACATCGCCGACGCCATTGTCGATACTGAGGGAAGTGAAGGCGGAATTCACGACCCAGGAAAGGGTGATGGGCTCGCCCTGCGGAATGAACGACTTGTCGACGGTGAAGCTGTGGATACCGGGATCGGGAATGGCGAGCGACAGCTCGACGGGGCCGGAAAGCCCGGCCGGGGCGGTGCCGGGAAAGCTGGCCGAATTAATCAGGCTACCGGGACTGCCCGAACCGTTGTCCGCGTAAAGGTTGACCGTGAAATTCCGCAGGCGCTCGGGACAGCAGGCGTCTCCCCGACCGAAAACCCGTACCGTGTTGATGGTATAGGTGTTTCCGAGGTCGAGCATGTAGCGCGGCTCGACGCCGAGCCCGGGCGCCGTCGTCCAGACCTCGGCCCCGGATTCGATGTTCCCGTCGAACACCGAGGTAGGGAGTCCGTGCGCGAGCACGGTCGTGGTCGGGGGCGTTTCGGTGGACGGGTTGCCGCTCTGCACAATGTCGTTGCCGCTCGTGCCATCGACGTCCGCATCGTCCGGATCCAGTCCGAAGGGAAAGACCTCGATCTCCGAGATATGGAGGTAGGTATCGACGGTATCGTTCTTCACCACCTCGACGAAGCGGCCGGTGGCCCCGAGAAGGTCCGTCACATCGGCGACGATGATCGTGATGGCGGCGGTCGCGGTTCCCGTGGCATTGATCGCGCTCAGGGTATAGGTCGTGGTAGCGAGGGGCGTGACGACGATCGAGGGGGCTCCAACCGGCGTCTCGACATTATTGATCCGGAGGGTATCGAAATTGGTGACGTCCCAGGACAGGGTGACATCCGTACCCGCGGAGACACTCGTGAGGTTGGCGCCGAAGGAATGGATAATCGGCAGGTTATCGATGGTGACCGTGACATTAGCCGTCGATGATTGTCCGCCCGAGGTGACGGACAACTGGTAAGTCGTGGTCGCGAGGGGCCCCGGATCCAGCAGAATGCTGCCGACGCCATTCGTAGTCTGGGGGAGAACATTGCCCACGCCATTGTTTATGCTGGCCACCGTGGCGGCGGGCGCGAAATTCCATGACAGTGTCACCGGGACCCCTGAGGCGATGGTTTGCGGGCTCGCGGTGAAACTGTTGATCGTCGAGGCGACTGGATAAAGGAACTCCAGCGGAACATTACCGGTGTCGGCGGTGTGGAGGTTGAGGGTGCCGGCGATCGGGTTGCGGTTCGCGTCGAGCAGCTGGATTTCCAGGTTCTGCCAGCGGGTGGAGCAGCACGTGTCGGCGCGCGGCCAGAGGCGGACCCTCGTCACATCGCGGGTGCCCCCGAGGTCGAGGGTGTACTGGGCATTCGAGCCAATGCCGTTGGCAGTGGACCAGACCGAACCGGCGGATTCCAACTGATTGTTCGGGAGCCGGTTTGCCCCCCCGTGTTCGAGCGCCGAGGTCGTGCCAAGGGTCGGGTAGAGGTTTCCGTCACCAAAAGTGCCGGCGGCGGTGACGTCATTGGTGCTCGTGGCGAGACCACCAAAGGTCGCGCCTCCCGCATTGTTCGGAGTGACCCCGTTGGCGAAGGCCTCCAGTTCCCCGAGGTGGAACCGGGTATCCGAGGTATTCCGCTTCATGACGTGGACGTAGGCGGCATTCGTCGCGTGGCCGGAGGTCGGGAGGACAAGTTGGCACGCGACGACGGCCGCGAGAAGGGAGTAACGCATATGGGAACGGAGGAATGAATACATGGAGGAGAGGGCGAAATTGGAGGGCGAGAGGGGGACGAGAACCGGCTGAGCATCGTTCAGAATGGACCGGCTTGCAATCGTCCAGGTGTTTTCGCGGGCGATCCTCACGGACCGGATTGATCTTCGACCCGGAAGAATATTTCCGGTGCCCCGGGGACCGGATGATCGAAGGAGAAGCTCGTCGAGTCCCCCTCGGATTCGATGGAGTCGTTCACATCGGCTCCCCAGTTGGTCATGTCGGTGGAGAAAAAGAGCCCGTAGAACCGGCCCGGGAGCGAATTCCATGTGACCGTGAAGCGATCCAAGTTCGAATCGTAGGCGAAGTCGGTGATCACGAATGGGGTGAAAGTGATCGCCCCGGAGGCGAGGCTGATTTCCAGGGGACCCACATCGCCGGAAGGTCCGGTGCCGGGAAACGAGACAGTGCTGGTGAGAAGACCCGGGTTCCCCGTGCCATCGTCGTCATAGAGGTTGATCGTCAGGTTCTGGAACCGCTGCGTGCAGCAATTGTCGCCGCGTGCCCAAATGCGGACGAGATCCAGTGAGACTGTGTTGCCGAGATCGAGCACATAGCGTGCTTCCACCGGGAGCCCGTTCGCGGTCGACCAGACGCCGGCAGCGGTTTCGATCACCCCGTTCGTGGGCAAGGCCGCGCCCCCGTGTTCGAGCTGTGTCGTCGTGGTCGGAGTGCCAAGACCCTCATAACGCGTGGCCGTGAGCGGCCGGGTGTCGATCAAGTCGTTGGTACTCAGTCCGGCGGCACCGCCTCCGGTTCCGGAAGGCGTGATTCCAGGGGCGAAAACCTCGAACTCGGCAATGTGCAGTCGGGTGTCGACGAGGTCGTTCTTCACCACTTCGAGGAAGCGTCCGGCGGCACCCGGAACATTGGGTTTCGAATTCGGATTGGTCGGGTCGGAACCGTACTGGATTTCCACATTGTCGTCGAAGAGATCGCCGTCGGTGTCCCTTTTGGTGGGGTCGGTGACGAAGGGATTCGCCGCCACCTCGCTGCCATCGGTCAGGGTATCGCCATCCGTGTCGGGATTCAGCGGATCGCTGCCCGCCAGGGCCTCGCCTCCATCGTTGAGACCATCGCCGTCGGTGTCCGGATTCTTGGGATCGGTATTGTTCGCGATCTCCGCGCCGTCCTTCGAACCGTCATTGTCGCTGTCGTCGTCGCTGGGGTCGGTGCCGATCTGGAACTCCACTTCGTCTTTCAAGCCGTCGGCGTCCGCATCCCCTCCGGTCGCGAACGCACTGAGGAGTCCGAACATCGTCTCCCAGTCGTCGATCAGGCCGTCGGTGTCCGAATCCAGCTTGACGGTGAAACTGAAGGCCTTCTCGAAGGGAGCGCCCCCTGCGGTCGCGCGGATCCGCACCGAATGCGGGGCATCGTCGAGCCCCGCGAGACTGGCATTAACCACGAGTTGGCTACCCCCGGGGCCGCCAATAGCGTAAAGCCCGTTGTTGGTATCCCCGACGCCCGTCACCAGTGAGAAAATGGTGCCCGGGAAGGGCGCGCCGAAATCATTGAGCGCCTCCAAGCTCCCAACAGGAGTCGCGGTCGGTGCCGAGGAGAGGACAACGACATCCGTCGCCGTCGGGAAACGCACCACCGGATCGAGGACGATATCCACGATTTCGGTCGCAGCGGAGGGAAAGGTAAACTCGAGGGGCGTGTTGTTAACGCCGTCCCCCGGGAAGGTATTCAAGGTTCCGGGAACGGGAATTCGATTCTCATCGAGCAGCTGGATCTCGAGATTTTGCCAGCGGGTGGCGCAACAGGCGTCCGCCCTCGGCCACAGGCGCACCGTCGTCACGTCGAAGCTGCCACCCAGATCAAGGGTGTACTGCGAGGGACTGGCCTGGCCGTTGGCCGTCGACCAGACGGCCCCGGCGTTTTCAAGGCGGTTGTTCGGGTTCTTGTTGGCACCGCCGTGCTCGAGCGCCGTCGTCGTGCCGAGCACGGGGTAAAGGTTGCCATCACCGAAGGTTGTTCGCGACCCGTCACCGATGTCATTCGTGCTCGTTGCCATGCCGCCGAACGTGGCCCCGCCGAGATTGTTGGGTACAAAGTTGTTGGCGAAGGCTTCCACTTCGCCGAGGTGGAAGCGGGTGTCCACGAGGTCGTTCTTGAGAATGTGGACATACGAAGCCGTGGTCGCGAAGACTTCCGGTGCCGAAACCATACTGAAAACGGTGCCGACGGCGAACAGGGTGAGAAAGGGGCGTTTCATGGGGCAAATAGTGCTGGGGTTTGTCGAAAGTTCCCCGGGAACTCCCGTTGTCTTCATTATCCTGCAAAATTCCCAGACAATTGGAATTCAAAAATGTAATGGGCTGCAAA
>JAHEDC010000577.1 GCA_024641425.1 Verrucomicrobiales bacterium
CTGGCGTCCGAAGAAGCGGGAGAGTTTTTCGCGGTTTGGCATGGTCGAGAGGGGCTAGAGGTCGGCGCTTTCGTCCTTGTAATCGGCTTCAAAAAGCAAGTCGTGCGGGAGGCGCGGCATGTACGGAAGCTGGTAGCTTTTCAAGTCGATGCGGCTCTTGATGAGTTGGCGTACCTGCTGCTGCTGTTCACGGATTTCCCTTTCGGCGTCGATCACGATGAAGTCCTGCGTCTCCGTCAACTCCTCGTAGACCTCGAAGACCTTGCCCTGGAAGATGCGGAAACTCTCGTAAGGATTCAGCGTCCAGCCCATATCGAGCCCCGCCTCGAAGTAGCCCAACTCCGGCCGACCGGAAAGAATCCGGTGAAGCGATGTCTCCAATGGCACGCGGAAGTAAAAGGTCATGTCGGGCTTTACCGCGTAATCATAGACGCCCGCGACCCATTCCTGATCCACTCCCCTCGCCCGGTCGCGGGCGAAAGCGGTGAAGTAATATCGGTCGCAGAGGACGATGAAGCCAGCGCGAAGGAGCGGGAGAATCTGCCGCTCGTAACGGTCGGCGAAATCGGTCGCGTGGATGAGCGAGAAGGTCGTCGGCTTGAGCGTGTGGGCCTGCTTGGCCCGTTTCGTCGCTTCCTTGACAAGGGTCGAGGAATTCCACTCGGTGAAGAAGACTTTCATACGCTTCGATTGCAGCCAGCGCTTCACGAGGTAGATTTGGGTCGATTTTCCCGATCCGTCGAGGCCCTCGACGGCGATGAGTTTTCCTGAATATTCTGGCGGGTTTTTCGGCATGGTTTCGTCCTTTTCCTTCTCCTGTCCTAAGGTCACAAACTTGTAACACCCCGCTTCCCATGCAAGAAGAATTCAAAGGTATCCTTCAGGCCGCCCTCAATGCACGGCGCCATGCCTACGCTCCTTATTCGAACTTCCCGGTGGGAGCGGCACTGCTTTGCGCCGATGGCGAAATCATTGTCGGATGCAATGTTGAGAATCTATCCTACGGGTTGACTCTCTGTGCCGAGCGCTCGGCAGTGTGTGCGGCGGTCTCCCGCGGAATTCGTCAGTTCAAGGCCATCGCCGTCTGCGCTGAGACCCGCCTTCCGATCAGTCCTTGTGGGGCTTGTCGCCAAGTACTCGCCGAATTCGGCGATTTCCCGGTTTTCCTTTGCAATGTCGCTGGAGAGATCGTGGAGACCTCGGTTGGAGAGCTTCTTCCCCGCGCGAAGACCGGGATTCTGGACGGCGACTGAACAAGGCCGGAATTGTTCCACGTAGAACACCGGGAGCATCGTGTTGCGGGATACGTCCATCGAGTGTTTGTTTCCGGCCCGCATAGATGGACTTCACTTACCCAGAGGAATACGATCTCGTTGTCGTCGGCGCCGGCCATGCCGGCGTCGAGGCCGCGCTGGCCGGGGCACGGCTTGGCTGCAGGGTCGCGGTGCTGACCCAGAATCTCGACTCGATCGCCCAGATGTCCTGCAATCCGGCCATCGGAGGGCTTGCCAAGGGGCATATGGTGCGCGAGATCGACGCCCTCGGGGGGGCGATGGGCGAGAATACCGATGCGACCGGGATCCAGTTCCGGATGCTGAACGCCAACAAGGGGCCGAGCGTCCGGGCGCCGCGAGCGCAAACCGACAAGAAGGCCTACCAGTTCCGGATGAAGGCAATTCTGGAATCGACGCCGAACCTCGATCTCCACCAGGGAAACGTCGCCGACATCCTGGTCGAGTCCGACGCGATCACCGGTGTCCGGACGAATCTCGGGATGGTGCTCCGTTCGAAGGCCGTCGTGGTCAGCGCCGGGACTTTCATGAAGGGGCTCATGCACGTCGGCCTCCGGAACCAGGGCGGCGGTCGCATGGGCGACGCGCCCTCTACGGTGAGCGACAGCCTCGCCGCGCTCGGATTCGAACTGGCCCGCTTCAAGACCGGCACCCCGTGCCGATTGAACGGCGAATCCATCGGTTTCGCGGTCTGCGAGGAACAACTCGGCGACACTCCCCCGCCCCGTTTCAGCTTCCTGCCTGACTCCGAGCGTGCGTCCGGGAAGGACGACATCTTCACGCTGAACCGCTGGAACGATCCGACGTTCCACGTGGAACAATTGCCCTGCTGGATCACCTACACGAACCCGGCGACCCACGACCTGATTCGGGCCAATCTCGACAAATCCCCGATGTATTCCGGCGTCATCGAGGGCGTCGGCCCGCGCTACTGCCCGTCGATCGAGGACAAGGTGGTCAAATTCGCCGAGAAGGACCGACACCAGGTTTTCCTCGAACCCGAAGGCCGCCACACCCGCGAGTATTACGTCAACGGCGTCTCGACCAGCCTGCCCTACGAGGTGCAGTACGCCTTCATTCGTTCGATCCGAGGACTGGAAAACGCCCAAATCATCCGCCCCGGCTACGCGGTCGAATACGATTACTGTCCCCCCACCCAGCTTTTCCCGACCCTCGAAACGAAGCGGGTCTCCGGTCTCTACTTCGCCGGCCAGATCAACGGCACCTCCGGATACGAGGAAGCGGCCGCCCAAGGATTGATCGCCGGTGTGAATGCCGCCCTCAGGATTCTGGGGAAACCCGCCTACATCCCGAGCCGCGCCGATTCCTATATCGGCGTCATGGTCGATGATCTCGTCACCAAGGGAACGACCGAGCCCTACCGGATGTTCACCAGCCGCGCCGAGCACCGGCTCCTGCTCCGCCAGGATAACGCCGACCTCCGCCTGACCCCCCGCGCCTTCGAACTCGGAATCGTCGATGCCGCCCGCGGTGAACGCGCCTTGGAAAAGCAACGCCTTCTCGCGGAGGCGATGGACTTCGGCCGCATCGCGGTCTTCGAGGGCCACAAGCTCGACAAGTGGTTCCGGCGTGACGGCAATTCCTTTACCCGGCTCCCCGAGCAAATCCGCGCCCGCTTCCCCGAGGATCTCTGGGAACTCATCGAGACTGACTTCAAATACGAGGGATACCTCACCCGCCAGAACGAGATGATCGCGCGCACCGCGAAAATGGAGGCCCGCGCCATCCCCGCCGATTTCGACTACGCCGGGATCCGCGGCCTCAAGAACGAGGCCCGCGCCAAGCTCGCCGCCGTCCGCCCCGCCACCGTCGGCCAGGCCGCGCGGATCAGCGGGATTACGCCGGCGGATATCGCGCTGCTTTCGGTGTGGGTGCAGCGGGGGGTAGCCGCAAAGGCCGAATGACTAGGGTCTGATTTCTAGAATCTCAGGGGGACAAGGTGGGCCGCAAGAACCTCCGCCGCTGCCCGCACATCCTCGACGACGAAGTCCGCCGCCACCGTCACCTCCCTCTCGCCTGCAATCCGCAGGGTATGTCCTACCCCCGCGCGGTGCGCCATTTCGATGTCGCGGTCGGCGTCGCCGACCATCCAGGAATTCGCGAGATCCAACCCGTGTTTCGCGGCCGCGTGTTCGATCATGACCGGGCTCGGCTTCTCCCAGGTCGCGGTGGGGGGCAAGCCGGTGAAGGCGTAAATCTCCAGAAAACCCACGCCGCCCACCGCGAGGAGTTCCGCCATCCGCGCGTGAATCGCGCCGAGGCCGTCAAGAGTGATCAAACCTTTTCCCACGCAGCGCTGGCTCGTGACCAAGACACACACGTATCCCCTCTCCTTCGCGACCCGGAGGCACTCGATGATCCCGTCGCTCAGCACGAAATCCTCGACCCGCGTGACGTAGCCGGCTCCG
>JAHEDC010000578.1 GCA_024641425.1 Verrucomicrobiales bacterium
GTGGCTTGTCGTGCGACCGAAGCCAATGGTCACATCGAGGAAGGGCATCGAGGCGAGCTTCTCCGCGGCGGCGCGGTTGAAAAGGAGGAGGTGCCGGGTCTTGGGAATGGAAGGGATCTTCAAGTAGTGGAAGGCCACGGGAATGGCCTCGGTTTCGTTGTCGCTCTGACCGGTGAGGACGTGGACCTCGTGGCCCTGCGCAAGGAGCTCGCGGGTGAGGGAGAAGAGATAGTTCTCAAGGCCGCCCTTTGAGACGAACTTCTCGTAGACGAGTCCGATTCTCATGGTTCGTCGTGCTCCCTACGTGCGTGCTCGTAAAGGCGGCTGTGGCGGACGAAGGCGGAGAAGGCGGTGGCCTTCGCGATCCAGTATCCGGGGAAGCCGTCGAGGAAGCCAAACCTCAGGACATAGCCCCGGAAGAAGCGCCACCAGGGACGGAAGAGGTTCCCGAGGAGGTTCCACGACTTCCCGCGCGCGATTTGGGTGGCGAGGTGGGCGTCACTGAAGGCGTTCAGCTTTTCAAGGAAACTGGCGACGCTCGGATAGGAATAGTGGAGCAATTCGGCGCGGGTTTTCCGGGTGCCGGAACCGGGCGCGAGTTCGACGTGATCGTGCCCCGCCTCGCCGGCGAAGCGCGCCTTCTCCCGACGGAAAAGACGCAGCTGCCAGTCGGGATACCAGTCGCCGTGGCGGATCCATCGGCCAAGGAAACGACTCTTCCGCGGGCAGCGTAGGCCGTCGGCGTCGGCGGGGGGCGCGGTGAGAAAGGCGGCGATCTCGGCGCGGAGTTCCGGCGAGAGTTCCTCGTCCGCGTCGAGGGCGAGCACCCAGGGTTGGGTGCAGTGATTGAGCGCGACGTTCTTTTGCTCCCGCATGCCGAGCCACGGCTGGTCGTACCATCGCGCACCGAAGGACTCCGCGATGGCGCGGGTTCCATCGGTAGATCCGGAGTCCACGACAATGAGTTCCGTCGCGAGGTCGGCGGCGCTCTCCAGGCAACGGCAGAGGTTTCGCTCCTCGTTCAAGGTAATGACGAAGAGCGAGAGCGGCAGGCGCGCTTGGGTCGGATAGGGAGATATCGGGACGGGCGTAACCACGGGTGGTGCGGTGAATCGCGCCCACTAAGGGCCAGAACGGGGCAGGCCGCAAGCGGCATTGGGGGTTGGGTGTGTTGCGTCATTTACAATCTCGGTTGAAGCTCATCGATTTCGTGATGAAGCGTCTCCTTTTCCTTTGCTCCCAGAACAAGCTCCGCAGCCCGACGGCGGAGGCGGTATTTGCCGATTGGCCGGGTATCGAGGTGGATTCGGCGGGGCTGAACAATGACGCGGAAATACCGCTCACGGAGGAGCAGATTGCATGGGCCGAGGTCATTCTGGTCATGGAAAGGGCGCACCATGTCCGCTTGAAACGGAAATTCGGAAATACCCTCGGGGGAAAGAAAATCGTGGTGCTGAATATTCCTGATCTCTACGCATTCATGGATCCGGAACTGGTGGCTTTGCTGAAGCGGCGCTGTTTCGCTTACCTGCCCTGATACCGCGTTGCGGGCCCCGATTTCAAAAGGGTGAAACCGCACTAACATAAACTTAAAAAGCGGGGGAGACCTGGCGGAATCGGGTGATTTGTTCACGGAATTGTTCACAATAATTCCTTGGTATTGCTGACCTTCATCAAGGGGAAAATGAATAAATCGGCCTTCGTTTCGAAATTGCTTTGAAGGTGTTCTCAAATTCGCTTTTATCGGGGAGCGAACCGAGTTCGCGACCGAGACATGGAACCTGAAATCGAGACACTACGCAAAGCCGCCGAAGGCTCGGGACATGACGTGCCGACCCTGCTGATGCTGGCGCGTTCGTTTGAGGAAGCCCTGGCCTTCGCGGACGCGATAGCGCTCTATGAAAGGGTGCTTGGAAGGTGTCCGGGGCATGCCGAGGCGAGTCTGGGCTTGGCCCGGGGGTTGTTGCTTGAAGGTCGGACGTCCGAGGCCGCGGTGAGGCTCGAAGGCTTCCTCAACGAGTGTCCGGAAAGTGTGGAGGCCCATTTGGTTCTGGCTCGAATCCATCTGAGCGAGGGAGATCGGCCGGCCGCGAGGGAATCGTTTCAATGCGCGCGACTGTTAGACGCGGAGGTGTCGGATCCATCACTGGAAAAGGCGCTTGGGGTGGCGCCCTGCCGGGAAGGGGACGGGGGGGGGATGTGGGACTTGGGCCGGGGAGTGGTATCGCCTTTCGAATTGGACGAAAGCGAGCCGCGTCATGAGCAAGGTGTCGGAGCGAGCGAAAGGGGATACGACGACGGAGGCTTCTTTGAGGCGCTGGAGTCTGGTCTGGAGCGGAGCGGTCTTTCGCTGGCGAATTTCGAGCAACCGCTGGAGAGCTTCCGGGATGTGGGAGGACTGGATGAGCTCAAGGAGGCGATGCGGTTGACGTTGCTGTATCCGCTGAGGAACGAGGAACTCTTCCGGGCCTACGGAAGGGAACCCGGTGGCAGCATTCTGCTCTACGGTCCTCCCGGATGCGGCAAGACCGCGGTGGCGCGCGCGGCTGCGGGTGAGGTGGACGCGAGTTTTCTGAGCGTGCAGATGCACCAGGTGTTGGACCGGCGTCCCGGAATGAGCGAGCGGAATCTGCACGAACTTTTCGAGCTCGGGCGCGCTCAGTCGCCGGCCGTTCTTTTCTTTGACGATGTCGAGGCGCTCGCGGTTGATCGCGAGTATTCCATGGGTTCAGGGTCCGGTGCCGGACTCGTAAATCAGTTTCTCAGCGAAATGGACCGCCTTGAGCGCGGGAGTGACGGATTGCTGGTGATTTGTGCCACCAGTGCGCCGTGGAAATTGGATCCGGCCATTCGGCGTCCCGGCCGATTCCTCCAGACGTTGTTCGTGGGCGTCCCGGATCGGGAGGAGAGGGCGGAGATTGTTCGCGTGCTCGCCCGAACGAAACCGCTCGTCGAAATCGACGCCATGAAAGTGGCGTCCCGCACGGAAGGATTCACGGGTGGAGAGCTGAAGGCGGTGATTGATCTGGCCTCCCAGGAGGCCCTTCTGGAGGCCTTGTCGGTGGGCCGGGTCGTACCTCTTGACACGCGTCGCGTTCTCGCCGCCGCGCGGAGGATTAGCCCGGCGGCCCCGGCTTGGTTCGAGCGCGTGCGCGTCCATCTTCCGGAGCAGCATCGCAAGGCCGGGATGGGACGTAAGGATATTCTCGCGCACCTGCTCTGAGGGTCTTCAGGAATCGGTTTTCAGTTCTTCAAAACGAAGCGTGGCGACGGAAACGAGCGTTTCCGCGAACGCCGCGACGCGGATCGTTTTGCCGAGCCGGGCGCTTACGCTGGTCATCCGCACATTCTGAAGGCCACAGGGGATGATGAAGGAAAAGCCGTCGAGCTCGTCCTCGATATTGATAGCGAAGCCGTGCATGCTGATCCAGTGCCGGACGCCGACGCCGATCGACGCGATTTTCTCGTCGGCGCACCAGACACCGGTAAGGCCTTCGCGGCGTTCCGTGGCGACCCCGTAGAGAGCGCAGGTGTCGATGAGGATTTGCTCAAGGGTTCTAAGGTAGGCGTGGAGGTCCTGGCCGAGGAGGCGGAGGTCGAGGATGGGGTAGCCGACGAGTTGGCCGGGGCCGTGGTAGGTGGCCTGGCCGCCGCGGTTCGTGACGACGACGGGGTGGGGGAGGGTGCCGGGATGGGCGAGGCTGGATTGGTCGCGGGTGC
>JAHEDC010000115.1 GCA_024641425.1 Verrucomicrobiales bacterium
ATCCAGTTCCGCTCCGAGTTTCGCCCCGACGGGCATGCGAGCGGGTATCAGGCGGATATCGGCGATCCGGGCTGGTGGGGTTGCATCTACGACGAGCACCGGCGGAACAAGGTCATCGCGCCGTCCGACATGGCGAAGGTCGGGCCGGTGCTGAAGCGGGATGATTGGAACGCGTATGTGATTCGTTGCGAGGGGGCGCGTTCGCAACTGTGGATCAATGGCGTGCAGACGGCCGATTACACCGAGCCCGAGGCCGGGATCGCGCGGGAGGGAAGGATCGCGGTGCAGATCCATTCGGGGGGCGCAGCGAAGGTCGAGTTCAAGGACCTCACCATCGAGGAACTGGCCGCGGTGCCGACATACGGGCGGCAGGTGAGCGAGGCGGGGATCACGCATTCATTTCTGATTACGGGGCCCAAGACCATCCTCGTGGGAGAGGATGGCGCGGTGCTTTGGGAAACCCCCGAAAACTCGCGGGACGGGAATGTCCTGCCGAGCGGGAATATTCTCGTCGCCCATGCGAAGCACGCGCGGGAGTATACCCGGGACGGCGGGGTGGTTTGGGAATACAAGCTAAGTTCGGAGAACGGGGAGATAAGTCGCGCGACGCGCTTGGCGGACGGGGTGACGATGGTGGTCGAGTTAGGAATGAAGCCACAGATACTGGAGATCGATGCCGCCGGGAAAATTGTCGTGACGGTGCCGCTTCAGCCTGAGACGGGGAACGTCCACATGCAGACGCGGATGGCACGGAAGCTGGCGAACGGGAACTATCTGGTGCCGCACCTTCTCGCCTTCGCGGTGAAGGAATATGATCCGTCGGGCAAGATTGTGCGGACGATTCGCACCGATCTGGAGGAACTCGGCGGGCGGGCGGCGGAGAATTGGCCGTTCACGGCCATCCCGCTGGCGAACGGCAACACGCTCGTGAACCTGACGCACGGGAACAAATCGGTCGAGTTCGACGCGGAGGGCAAGGTCGTATGGCAGGTGGATAACTCGACCAATCCTGGGATTTTCGCCGATCCCTGCGGTGCCCACCGGCTTCCGAACGGAAACACGATCATCTGTAGTTACGGCCAGGGGGATGCCTCAAAGCCGCGGATCTTCGAGATCACTCCCGACAAGAAAGTCGTCTGGGAATTCTACCACGACGCGGCGGGGGCGCACGAGGTGCATGTTCTCACGACAAACGGGGAGATCCTGGCGGGGGAACCGCTCCGGTAGGGCGGGAAATTCAGCGTTTGCGACGAAAGTCGTATTGCGTGGTGTTGAGGCAATGCTATTCTCCCTGCGTGCGTTTCCTACGCGCGCGGGCGACCGCGACTTTCGGGGGATTCCCGAAGTGGGTCGGTTCCGTCGGCAAAGGGGTGACGGCGCGTTTCAGTCTACTTTCCTGTTTCATGAAGCACACCGTTTTGGCGCTCGCCGCTTGCGTATCATTCTTCCTCACTCTGTCGGAGGACAGCCGCGCAGACCTTCTCGGAATGCCGGCGGTCATCGCTTCGGGGGTTCAACCCGAGCATTGGGTGCATGCGGCGGACATGGATGAAACCGGACGCGGTTCCATCCTTTATTCGCCGCAACCGGGCGTGCTTCACCTCCTGCGCCAGAATCAGGGCTCCTATGCTCCGGCCCAGGCGCTGATCTCCAGCGGGGTGGCACGGGTGTTGGGGGCGCGGACGGCCGATTTCAACGGAAACGGGCATCGCGACATCGCGGTGGCACTTGAGTTGCCGAACGGGCAGTTCGCCATCCGCGTCCTCTACTGGACGATTTTCGGCGCCTATCTCGCGCTCGATCCCGATTACCTGCCCGGTGGGGTGCCCGCCCCGCAGGCTCCCCTGGAGGTTGCTGATCTCGACCGGGACGGGCGGACCGACATCGTTACCTGCTGGCGAACCTCGGCCACGGGCACGGCGAAGGGCCGCACCAGCTGGTTCCGGAATCTGGGGGGCAATGATTTCTCCGGTGCCAATTCGCTCTTCCTCGCCACCTTCGACGCGCCCTGTGCACTGGCCGTCGAGGACTTCAACCGCGACGGAGCCCCGGACATCGCGGTCGCGGACAACGCGCGCTCCGAAGTGAGGGTGTTTCCCGGCCCCGATTTCCTTGGCCCGGCCACTTTGGCCACGGTTGGCCCTCCCCTCCGAATTCTCGTCGAGCATAATGGCGCGGACCGCTGGCCGGACCTCCTGGTGCTCTCAGGAGGATTCGACACCCTCAACAACCAGTCGATCCGGCTCTATGCGAATGTGAATGGCGTTTTCACCGGCGGGAGCACGAACCTCGCCAATCCGGTGAGCCACGCGGGCGTTTTCCTGCCCGTCGACCTGAATCGCGATGGGCTGCGCGATTTTGTCGCGGTCTCGGACAACAACGCGACCCGCGGTTTGCTCGTTACGATCAATGACGGAAGCCCCGTGACGGGCTTCACTTACCAGGGATCCCTTGCCCCGGACCCTCTCCGGGGGGGCGTTGCCTTCGATGACGATCTTGACGGAGATGAGGACATCATCGCGGTGACGGGAGGGGCTCTCGTCCGCTTCGCGAACACCTTCGCCCATCGCCTGGCCCTCTCCCGCCGCCAATACCGCTACGGAGCGAACAACGGGGCGCCGCAGCCGGTCTCGGTTATCCTCGCCGTCGACGTCAATGGCGATGGCCGGAATGACGCGGTGACGGGATCGGCCGCCGATGGGTCGGTGAGGGTCTATTTCAACACCGCCGGCCAGCTGACGGCCGGCCCCGTGGTCGCCACGAAGCCCGGCGTCCGCTATCTCGCCAGCGGCGACCTCGACCGGGATGGCGACGTGGACCTGGTGCTTCAATCGCTGAGCCAGAACCGGGTGATCTGGTACGAGAACAACGGCTCCGGAACGGCCTGGACGGAGCATGTGATTCCGAATGTTATTTCGATTCCCACGGGGGTCGCCGTGGGCGACATCAATGGCGACGGCCAGCCTGACATCATCGTGGCCTCGGCCGGAACGAACACGATACATCTGCTCGCCAACACCGGGAATGCCCAGGGCTGGTCGATCTCGAACGCGGCCAGTGTCGTTGACGCGGGGTTCATCAGGATCACGGATGTCATCCGGGGGGGCGCTCCCGAAGTTGTCGTCCAGCGCGGAGACAGTGGAGTGGTCCTCCTGAGCTACGCGAATGGATGGACCTCCACCGTGCTCGACGGCGGCACCGCGGGCGCGAGCGGTCTCGGTTTGGCTGTGGCCGATTTCAGCGGGGACGGGCGCGCGGATATTGCCTTTGGCTCGGGCATCGCCGCCTGGATCCTCGTCCAGCAAGCCAACGGAACTTTCAGCTCCCGCGAGGCCCTCGGGGTGGGCTTCGATTTCGAAAATTCAGTCAACGTGGACAACGTCCCCCGTTCGCTGCAGGCCGCCGATCTCGACGGCGATGGGGTGTGCGAGGTCATCGCCACCTTCCGCTACAGCGGCATGGTCTTCGCCCGCAGTCGCCCGGAATCGGGAAGACAGTCCACCATGACCCCTTTCCTGACCAATGCCGCCACCGAACCGGGAGATACCGCTCCCCTCGATCTCGATGGCGACGGCCTCGCCGACCTCGTCCGCCGGGAGAGTCAGAATTCCCGCCTTGCCATCGATCTGACCACCGCCATCCACCACTACGTTTCCGTGCGGAAGCTTCCCGCCTATGGCGATACTGGAATTCCCTACAACGTGCTCACGCAGTCTTTGTTCGGGATGTTACAGATCGAAGCCCGGAATTTCGCCTGGCCCGGCGACGGCGACGTTCCGCTCACCGGCTTGCGCCTGACATTTCTCCAAAATGCCGCGCCTTTCGCGCCACTCGCCGGCAACGCCGTGCAGGGTATCTTCGAAGGCATGAGTCTTCACCGGGATCTCGGAGCCGCCGGGACGTTTGATCCCCAATCCGATCCGGCGATCCTGGGCGTCGCGACCCCCGCTGCGGATGCCACGGGCACCATCGTCCTTGCCCTTCCGTCCCCCACGGTGCTCGTGCCGCCAGGCGCGGCGAGCACGTTCCTGCTCGCCGCGCAAACGAGCCCGTCTAGCGGCTGGAATATCCAGGCGACCGTGCCCGGCCAGGCCTTCATTGCGCCGGATTCCAACAAGCCGGGCTATGCCACCGGCGTCCTCATGGCGAACGCGATCGCTCCTTTCGCCATGCGCAGCCAGTCCCCGACGACGCTCCAGTCCTGGCGTTACTTCTACTTCTTCGACCCGTATAGCCAGGGAAGAGCGGCGAACGAGTTCGATTTCGACCGCGACGGCCTGCCGAATCTGATCGAATACTGTCTCGGCACCAATCCCAAGATCCCCACTCCCTCGCCTTTCTTCGACATGCAGTTGTCCGGGTCGAATTATTTGTTCGTCTTCGCGGCCGCCGCTCCCTGGATGCCCGGAGGGAAACTCACGCTCGTTTCATCGACGAACCTCGTTAATTGGGCGGCCAGAGCCACCCGCAGCGGGGGACAGGCCTGGACGACCAGCAACCTTGCCATCGACGAGGTTTCATTCGATGCGGATCGCAACGCCCATCTCGTGACCGTCCCGCGCAAAGCCGCGGAAAGCTTCCGTCTCCAGGCCGATGAGGTCGCTCCATGAGTCCCCCCGTTTCCGCTACCTACCCAAAAAAACACCCCAACCCCAGTCTATTGCCAGTCATGAAAGCCAAAACGTATCTTGCCGCCACCTTTATCCTCACTCTCGTTTCCGTGCGGGCCGATATGGTCATCGTGCAGGAGATGGAAAGCGCCATCACCGGTAAGGTGCGCACCACGATGTCCATCAAGGGCGCGAAGGTGCGCACGGACGCCGGGCCAGAGAATAGTGTCATCATCGATACCGCGACCGGAGACATGACCACGCTCATGCACGAGGAGAAGATGGTGGTGAAGATGAACACGAAAGACATGGCCGCCGCGGCTGCGACGGTCACCGGGAAGGAGGTGCCCACCGAAGGCCCCAAGCTTGTCAAGACGGGTGAGTCGGAGAAAGTCGGCGAATTCGAGTGCGATATCTACACCATGGAGGTGATGGGTACGAAGTCGAAGATGTGGATCGCGCGAGACTATCCTGGTTACGAGAAATTCAAGAAAGAAATGTCTGTGCTCGGGAAGTTGGCAGGCGCCGGGGGCAAGAGCCCGGACATGCCGGGACTCGCCCTCAAGACGGTCACCGAAGCGGGTGGGGCGACATACACGACGCTCATGGTCTCGCTGAAGGAATCCAAGATCGATGACGCGCTTTTCACGGTTCCCGAGGGCTACAAGGGCATCGGGGAGTGAAGAGCAGGCCCGCGCCCGGGAGGCTGGATCTTGCCCGCAGGCGCGGAAGGTCGCAAGGGATCCTTTCCTTGCGCGTTTATCGTTTCACGATCATGCCCGGCGCTACGATCAAGCAGCAGATGCCCGCCGATTCCGCGACCGTCTTCGCCCTCCTTCATGACTACGGGCGGCGGCTGGAGTGGGACACGCTGTTGAAAGAGGCCCGGCTGACAAGAGGACACGAGATGGCCGCGAAGGGGGCGACCTCTCTCTGCGTGGGAAAGCCGTTTTTTGGAATCTTCGGAATGGAGACACGCTACCTGACCTTCAGCGAAGGCAAGATTGCAGCGGTCGAGATGATCAACCGCCCGCCTTTGTTCGCGCATTTCGCCGCTTCCATTCGGCATGAGAACAACCATGCGGGCTCGACGGCAACCTACGTTTTCCGATTCACGGCGAGGCCGCGTTTTCTTCGGTGGTTCCTCGAACCGATCATGCTCCGCGCCCTCCGGGCGGAGACGGCCAGAAGGCTGTGCGCCTTGTCGGGATTCCTCGCGCCCGGCCCCTACAAATCCTCGTAGCGGGATTGAAAGGGATCGTAGGCGAGGGGATCGCCGGACTTGAGGCCGAGGGTGAACCAGCGGACGCGTTGCTCGGAGGTACCGTGGGTGAACGACTCGGGGCGAACGGTGCCCTGCATCTTCTTCTGGATGTTGTCGTCCCCGATGGCGCCGGCGGCGGTGAGGGCTTCCTCGACGTCGCCGCGTTCGAGGAAGCTGAATTGCTTCTGCGCGCGGTTCGCCCAGACGCCGGCGAAGTAATCGGCCTGGAGTTCGAGGCGGACGGAGAGGCGGTTGTATTCCTCGTCGCTGAGCCGCTGGCGTTCCTTATGGACATAGTCGGAGAGGCCGAGAAGGTTCTGGACGTGGTGGCCGACCTCATGGGCGATGACGTAGGCCTGGGCGAAATCGCCGGGAGCCTGGAACTGCTTCTTCAACTCGTCGTAGAAACTGAGGTCGATGTAGACCTTGTGGTCGCCGGGGCAGTAGAAGGGGCCGCTGGCCGCGCCGGCCATGCCGCAGGCGGACTGGACGCTGCCGGAGAACATGACGAGGACGGGTTCCTCGTACGTCCGGGGCGCCCCGCGGAATTTCGGCGAGGCGGCAGCCAGGGGGTAGAGGGTTTTCCAGACATCCTCGGTGCCACCGAGGATCTTGGTCACCATCTCGCCGAGGGCTTCCTCTTCGGCCGTCAGTTCGCGGGTTTCGCCGCCGGCACCGCCGCCGGTGAGGCTGGAGAGCTGGTTGGGATCGACCTTGAAGACAAAAACGGCGATGAGGGCGATGACGATGCCGCCCAGGCCGCCGCCGAGGGCGAGTTTCTGGCCGCCGGATCGGCGGCGGTCTTCTACGTTTGAGCTGCTGCGCATGTCGTTGAGTCGCATGGTCGTGAATCCTTTCTGAATGGGGTTGGGGAGCGGGAATCGCCTTCGGACAGGTAGCATCGCCGTTCTTGTTCTGTCCAGTAAAACGATGCGGGTCGTGCTTGACAGGAAGGCCTCTTCGACGCCCTGTTGCGGTTCATGGAGAATCCAGAATCCCACCGAAAGTCAGCGATCATCAGCCTCTTGCTTGAGGCGCTGCGCGGCCGCTACGAGCGGATGCTGCGTGCGGCGCGGGACGCCCACGCGGCGGCGACGGACGCGGAGAGCAAGGCGGAGGACAAATACGACACGCGGGGACTGGAGGCTTCCTATCTAGCGGCCGGCCAGGCCGAGCAGGTCGAGGAACTGGCGTCGTCGATTGGGGCCTTCGAGGTGCTCCTCTCGGCGGCCTCGGTGCCGGTCAAAACTACAGGGGCGGGAGCGCTCGTCGAAGTCGATTACGGGGGCGAGCGGGTGTTCTACCTGTTCGCCGCTCGGGCTGGAGGGCTTGAGAGCGAGTACGAGGGTTCCGAAGTGACGGTGCTCGCGCCCGACGCGCCGTTGAGGAAGAAGCTGATGGGACTCGTGGCAGGGGCGCGTATTGAGGACCCGCGGTTGGCGATTGTGTCGGTTTGTTAGGCGGATCCGGCGTTGTAAATGAAGCCGCCGGAGTCACGGTAGAAGTCGAGGACGGCGCGGGCTTCGGAACGGAGGAGGTCGCGGGTGACTTCGATGGGGCGCAGCGGGGCCGGACGGCTTTCGAGAAGAGTGGCCCAATCGGCAGGGAGCGGGCCTTCGGCGAAACCGGTGAGGGCCTCGACATCCTCGGCTCGGGCACCGACGACAAGTCCGCGCACGCCGGACCACCAGGTATTGCCGTAGCACTGGATGCAGGGCTGTGAGGAGGCGACGAGCTCCATGGCGGGCAGGCCTTCCGCACCGAGATCAAAGGTGCCGAGGCGCTGCTGGGCGAGCATGAGGGCGGTCGATTCGGCGTGGGCGAGCGAGGTCCTGCTGGCGACGACAACGTTCACGCCAGGCGCGACGAGGCTACCACTCTCGCGTTCGAAAACGGCGGCTCCGAAGGGGCCCCCGGTGCGCTCGATGACATTGCGCCGGGAGAGTGCGATGGCGAGGAGCATGCGGGACTCGGCAGTGGGGAACACGTCGCCGTGGCGGGCGAGTTCGTCGTGGATCCAGGCCGGGAGCTGGATGGTGATGGCGAGGGGATCCATGCGGCTAGGGGTGATGAACCGTGATCTTCCCGCGCGGGACATCGGCGGGTGCGGCGAGGGCGATGCGGAAGCCCGGAGCTTCGGGGAATTCGTGCAGCCGCCAGCGGGTGGCGTCGATTCCCTCCTCCGAGCAGACGAAGGTTCCGGCGGCGTCGACGACTTCGGGGAGCGTTGTTTCGATTGTTCGCGGATCGAGCGAGAGGCCGCGACCGGTTGCCTTGAGAAAGGCCTCCTTGGCGCACCAGTAGCGGAAGAAGCGTTCGGTGAGGGCGGAGCCCGCAAGGGGATCGAGCGTTGCGGTCTCGGTGGGGGTGAAGACCCGGGCCGCTAGTTCGAGGGCCTTGACCGAGCGGTCGGCGGCTTCGGTGTCGATCCCGAGGGTGTGTCCCTGCGCGATGGCGATGACGGCGAGGCCCCGGGTGTGGGAGAGGTTGAAACACGGGCCGTTGTCCGGAGAGATCAGGAAGGGTTTGCCGTGGGGGCCTCCACCGAATCGGAGAGCGAGCGGCGGTGTTCCGGTGGCTTCGGCGAGACGGCGGCGGAGGGTGGAGCGGCACAGGGCGAAGCGGGCCTGATCGACCGGGAAATGGAAGCGATCCGCGCGCTGGTTTTCCTCATCGGAGAGGAAGCTTCGGCAGGAAGCGACGACGGCGGCGCTTTGCGCGGGATCCTCGTTCGTGGGGATGATCCAGAGGTCGATCATGAAGTCACTCAAAGCGCGGTCGAGCACCAGGACTCGCCATTGCGGAGAATCGTATGGGCCTGGCCGAGGCGTTCGCAGGCGGACGCGAATTCGTCCGGAGAGGCGGTGTTGAACTCGAACATGTCGTAGTGGCAGGGAATGGCCATGCGGGCGTTGCAAGCGCGGGCGAGGGCGGCGGCCTCGGTGCCGTTGAGGTTGCCGGCGACCCGGCGTTCGGGCTTGTTGCCGTTGATCGGAAGAAGCACGAGGTCGGGCAGGTGGGGGAGAAGAGCGGCGACAAGGCCGTCGTGCCAGAGGGTGTCGCCACTGTGGTAGACCGTCCAGGGGCCGAACTTTACGAGAAAGCCGAGGTAGCGGCAGCGACCGGATTCGTCGCGGTCGATGGTGTTGTGCGCGGCGGGGATGCCGTGGAATTCGAAACCGGCGATGGTCGCCGGGGATTTGTCGTCATCGAGGCCGAGGAAATTCGGAGCGGACTCGCCGAGGCGCTCGCGGGCGAAGTCGATATTGGCCGCAGGGAGGACGAGCGTCAGGCCGGGATTGGCGCGGGCCAGAGGCATGAGGGTTTCGGCGTCGAGGTGGTCGGTGTGGTTGTGGCTGGAGGTGACGACGTCGAGGGCCTTGAGGGCACCGGGGGCGAGGACGCGTTCGGTGAGGCGGACGTGGGGTTTGTCGGTCTCGGCGTATTTTCGCGTGAGGGAATCGCTGAGGTAGGGATCGAAGAGGAGTTGCCGGTCATTCCACCGGAGGAGGAAGCCGCTTTGGCCCAGCCACCAGAGCCGGAAGTGGCCTTCGGGAATGCTCTGTCGCATTTCCGCGAGCAACGCGTCGTCTTTCTGGAAGGCGGGGTTCATCCGCGTCAGAGCGACTCCCGCACGACGTGGGCGGCGGTGACCATGTTGGCGAGCTTCTGTTTGGCGGCCCAGCGGGCGGTTTGGCTGAGGCCGCAGTCGGGAGCGACGAGGAGGCGGTCGGCGGGAGCGAATTCCAGGCACTGCCGGATGCGTTCGGCGAGGAAGTCGACGGGTTCGATGAAGTAGCTCTTCACATCGATGATGCCGACGGCGACATCCATGCGTTCGGCGACGGGGCCGATGGCTTCGAGTTCGGCGTATTCGCGGCTGGCCATTTCGAGGTGCATCTCGTCGACCTTGAGATCGAGGAAGGCGGGGAAGAGCGGGGCGTAACGGCGGTAGCCGACGGCGTGGCCCTTAAAATTCCCGAAGCACAGGTGGGTGCAGAGGCGGGTCTTGCCGTAGACGGATCCCACGGTGCGGTTGAAGATGTCGGTGAAGCGGGCGGTGTCCTCGCGGAAGCCGTAACAGCTCATCGACGGTTCATCGACGCAGATTTCCGTGCAACCGGCGGCGACCAGATCCTCGAGTTCCTTCCGGACAAGCGGGAGAAGGGCCTCGGTGATGGCATAGCGGTCGGGGTAATCCGCGTTCGGGAGCAAGCGGCCACTGAGCGTGTAGGGGCCGGGGATGCTCATCTTCAGGTTCGGGCCCGCCGGCGCGAGGCGCTTCAGGCGTTCGAACTCCTCGACGGCACCGAGTCCACGGGGCGCGGTGAGTTGACCGGTGATGGCGTGCTTGCCGCGCTGGTCATGGGCGGGCGGGCCGAAGCGGCGCGGCGAGGCGGGTTCAAGGGCGATGCCGTCGATGTAGCCGTAGAAGGAGAGATTGAAATCGAAGCGGGTCTGCTCGCCGTCGGTGATGACATCGAGGCCGGATGCGACCTGGTCCTGAATGGCGATCATGGCGGCGTCGTCCTGCATCTCGGCGATGTCGGCGGAGCCGAAGGACGCGAGATTCTGCGACGCGAATTCCAGCCAGCTCGGAAAGGGGTAGCTGCCGACAACGGTGGTGCGGATGGGGGGCATGGCGCGGTGCGCCGTCAACGGTCAGGGGTCAACGGGCATGAAGAGGGACGATAAGTGATGAGTGATGAGTTTTGGGATTCTTTCCTACTTGCTCCACTTTTCGAATTGGGAAGGGATCCGGGCGGACTCGGCGTTGCCGGGATAGAAGAGGAAGCGGTATTTGAAGGTGGCGGTTTCACCGGACTTGATCTTGAAGTCGCCGGCTCCCTTGTCGCCTTTTCCGAAGTCATGGAGTCCGAAAGGATTGGCGGCGACGAGGCCGTAGTCGCGGGCGTGCCAGGTCGTGGGGTAGCGGGGATTCGACGGATGATCGAAGATGGCGAGACCAACAGGCTTTTCATCGATCTCGCCCCAGTAGGCGACCCATTTCGCGTGTTGGCCCCAGACCTTCCCGTCCTTCTGCCCCTCACTGTTGACCGCATGGCCTTTGCCTTTGGTTTCGAGGGCGGCGTGGGTGCGGATGCCCATCGAGCCTTCCTTGGTATCCTTGAAGACGAGATCGCCGTCGCTTGCGTGGAGGGCGATCTGGTAATCGATGGCGCGGATACCGCCGTCGAGTTCGTGGAAGGTCAAGGTCGTGGTGTCGGTGAGGATGCGCTTGCCGCCGGGGGCGATCCAGTCGTTCTCGGAAACGATGACGTTGCCCTCCGCCTTGACGAGCTTGTCCTGGACGATCTTTCCTGCCGTCGGGCTCAGTTCCCAGAAACTGATGTCGTTGACGTTGCCGTGCGTGTACCAGAGCGATTCGTGGTGGGGATGGTCATTGGCCTCTCCCGCGACACCCTTGACGATGGGGAAGTTCCGCACCATGCGGATGTCGCCCGGGCCCTGGACGGGAAAGAGGATCGGCTTGGCGCGGTCGGGGCCGTAAAGGTATTCGGTGAAGAGGGCATCGCCGATCTTCACCGTGACCTTGTTCTCGCCCTTGGTCACGGAGATCGCCGAGTCATCGGCGAGGGTGGACGAGGCGACGCTGAGAAGAAGCGGGAGGATACAGGCGAAAGGGGCGGTTTTCATGGTGCGGCAATGAAATCGCGGATCGCCGGGCAAGTCAACGCCGGAGCGCCGGAAACAAAACGGGCGGCCCGTTGCCGGACCGCCCGCTGGATCGGGGGTTTTGAATCAATGGAAAGACTAAATGTGGTTTCCTTTCTCGTCGAGATGGATCGCCTTGTAGCCGCCGATCGTCTTGAAGTAGATCAAGAGCAGGAGATAGATGACGGCCATGGTCATCGGGATGAACGAGTCGGCTTTCAGAGTGCGGCGGTCACCGCGCTGGTCGGCCTCGACAACCTTGGTTTGCTCGGGAGTTCTCTCCTTGGCGTCCTTGGCTTCGCCGAGCTTGGTGCCGTCGAGTCCGTAGACGGAGGTGAAGTCGAGGTTGAGGAAGGTGCTCGGTTTCTCGGCCTTGTAGGATTCGTAAAGCGAGGCGTCCGCCGACTTCAATTCTTCGCCGGCGAAACGGTCCTTGCCGTAACCGAGACCGGGGCCGCCGATCAGACCGGCGGAAAGCATTCCGATACCACCCATGATGGACATGGCGACGGCACCGGTCTGCGGGAAGCGGTCACCGACAACGGCGAGCATCGTGGGCCAGAAGAAGGTCTTGCCTACCGCGTAGACGCCCAGGGCGACGAGCGCCATGGTGAAGGTCTGCATGGTGCTGGCAAGATTGAGGCCGATGCAGGCGAGAACCGAGCAAACAAGGAGCAGGCCGATGGGGGAAAGCTTCAGGTGGGTCTCGATGAAATGGGCGCAGAAACGGAGTCCGAACATGATGGCCGAAGTCCAAATGAAGAGGTACTTGCCCTGCTCGGAGGTGAAGATGTTGCCGGTAATGTTCTGGATCCAGCCATCGGTGCCGAGTTCGACCGCGCCGACAAGGGCATGCGTGACGAACAGAACGAAAAGGAGGATCGAGCCGAGGGAGAACTTGGTCATCACGTTGACCGCGATGAGGAGGATGCCACCGATGCCGTAACCGATGATCTTCGCGTTATCCGGCGAGGTTCCCTTGAAAATGTCACCGAAGAAGAGGGCGAGGAGGAAGCAGGCCACAAGCGATCCGAGGATGCCGACGGACTTGAACATGTTGACGAAGCTGGCGCCCTTGGCGGCCGCTTCCGACTTCGGGAACTTCTGGCCGAAGAACATGATCGCGTAGAGGGCGGTCGGGATGAGGTAGAGGGCGAGCTGGAGTTTCCAGTCGAGCTTCATTTTGTCATCGAGAATCCAGCCGGCGACGGAACCGAGGACCATCCCGGCGGGCCAACTGGCGTGAAGGATGTTCAGGTAATGGGTGCGCTGCTTGGGATAGAGGGTCGCCACCAGCGGATTGGCCACGGCCTCAAGCGTTCCGTTCGCATAGGCGAAGATAAACATACCCCAATAAAGGAACCCGTAGGCGTTCTCCGGAGTGCTGGCGGCGAAGGTGACGAAGGCGGAGAGGATGTGTCCGGCAAGGGCAACCATGACCAGCTTTCCGTAGCCGATCTTGTCGACGATAAGACCGCCAACGATGATGCCGAAGCAAAAGCCCGAGAAACCGGCCCCGCCGATGGCTCCGAGTTGGGTGGCGGTGAAACCGAAGTCCTTGCCCCAGTTGTCGAAGATTCCGCCCCGGATGGCGAAGCCGACTCCGGCGGCGAGGATGGCCATGAAGCCGGCCCAGAGGAGTCGCTTCGAGTTGTGTTGAATACCTTCGTCCATAGTGAGTGTGGGTGGGTTTTGGGCTTTTGTGGTTGGGTTAGTGAGAGGAAGGACGGGAAACCGGGTGACGGAGTGCCCTTGCCATTGGTTGTTCAGAGTATCGCGAACCGGAGCGGAAGTGCGACGGGCGCGAACAATTCGGCGAGGTTAAACAAGATTCGCGCGGCTTGGCAATGGGGAAAATGCGGAAATGTCGGGAAAATGCGGAAGCGGCTTTTTGCTGGAGCGGAGAGTTTCGGTGGGGTAGGGGTGCGCATCCTGCAACACCCACCGCCGTATTGTTCTCCGGATGAAACTGACGACTTTTCAGAAAACCGCCATCGCCACCGTTCTCGCGACGGTGGTGCTCATCTTCATTGGAGGACTGGTGCGGGCGACGGGATCGGGGTTGGGTTGTCCGGATTGGCCCCGCTGCTGGGGAACGTGGTGGCCGCCGTCGAGTGCGGAGGAAATCGTGACGAAAACAGACGCGGAGGGGCGGGCGTATTACGAGGGGCACCATTTTTACAAGGCGGCGGATGGGACTCTGGAGCCGAAGCGGCATTACGTTGCGGAATTCAACAAGGCAAAACTTTGGACGGAGTACGGGAACCGTCTGGTGGGCGTGCTCATCGGGCTCTTCGTCTTCGCGACCTGGGTGCAGTCGTTCCGCTTTCTGAAGCGCAAGCCTTCCATTTTCTGGGGTTCGTTCACGGCCTTCCTCCTTGTGGGATTTCAGGGTTGGCTCGGAGGCATGGTGGTGCGCTCGGGTCTCATGCCGGGGATGATCACCCTGCATATGATGGTGGCGATCATCCTCATGGCGTTGCTTCTTTGGGTCGCTTTCCGCTCGGTCGAGAATCAGCTTCAT
>JAHEDC010000116.1 GCA_024641425.1 Verrucomicrobiales bacterium
TGACGAAGAGGATCGGCACGTGGCAGCGTGGCAGCAGGCTGGACGGGTCGTAGGCGTCGATCCACTGCTGGCGACGTTCGCCCAGCTTGTCGATCGACGGTTTCTGCACCGATTCCCCTTCAAACAGGAAGCCGCAGCCGTAGACGGGCACGGCCGCCTTGAAGCGATCGTCGAGCGAGGCCACCAGGCAGGTCGTGTAGCCGCCCCAACTGATGCCCGTCACCGCCGTCCGGTCCGCATCGACCTCCGGAAAGGCGCGAAGCAGCGAATGGGCGCGAAGCACGTTGGCCGCCGCGTGGTAGGGCCAATCGTCGGAAACGTCCCCGCCGATGCAGTCGAATTTCTCCCGGTGAGTCTGGTCGGGCCCGCCGTTCGGAAGGCGTTCGCGGGTTTCAGGCCCGCCCGCCTGATTCGGGATCGGAACGCCGGTCGCGTCGTAGATTGGGTCGATCGGTCGACAGCCGCCGAGATCCATCGCAATCGCCGCGTAACCGCGTTTCGCCCACAGATGCACCCATTCCGCGAAAGCGGTGCCACCGCCGCCGTGGATGAGCACGACGCCGGGGAACTTCTGGCCGGGCGCTGCTTCACCGAGGGTTGCAGGAGAGGCGAAAAAGGCGAAGACCTCCGAATCGTGATCCTGGAACTTCTCGCCGACGTAAACGAGTGATCGTACCGCCCCGTCCTCCGCGATCCATCGCATCGCAGGCACCCGTTTCAGCTCGGTGAGATTCCATGGCCCGACTCTTTCGTCCTCCGCGCGGACCACGCCCGAAACGAGCGCCAGCACGACCACAAAGACCGGAAAGGTGGGAACCGAACGAGGAAAGCGATTGAGGGAAATCATAGCGCCAAGATTACACTCCCTGCCCGGAATCGCCATCAGGTTGGGTAGGAAGGCGCCTCGAAGTGTGGTAGAAAGTTCCCGAACATGAGAACCCTTGCTGTCTTCCTCCTTTCCTTCGCCTTCGCCGCTCCCGCGCGATCCTACGAAGTCTTCGACATTCTCACCGCGAATTCTCCCAGCGCCTCCCGGGCGGCGGATTGGAAACCGGGTGCTGGCCTCGCGCTCGAAATCGGCGGCATGGCCTGGGTCGGCCCCGACCGCCTCGCCGTTGCCATCCGCAAGGGTGAGGTGTGGATGCTCGATGGTGTCCTTTCGGACGACAGGGAAGCCATCACCTATCATCGCTTTGCCTCCGGTCTCCACGAGCCACTCGGTCTCCTGCGGGACGGCGACGACTTCCTCGTCGCCCAACGCACGGAAGTCACGCGCCTGCGTGACCGCGACGCCAACGGGGAGGCCGACGCCTACCTTTGCGCAGCGCGCGGATGGAGTGTCACCGGGAATTACCACGCCTACACCTACGGCCCCGAGCGCGACGGCAGGGGAAATCTCTGGGTCACCCTCAATCTTGGTATCGGCGAGCGCGCGAAGAACAACCTTCCCTGGCACGGATGGGGCGGCATGATCAGCGACGGTGGGGATTTCGTCCCGATGGCGATGGGAATGCGATCACCCAGCGGACTGGGAGCGAACAGGGAAGGCGACATGTTCTTCAGCGACCAGCAGGGAAACTGGATTCCGGCCACGCCGATCCACCATCTCCGAAAGGGCGTTTTCTATGGCAATCAGGAAGCGCTCGCCACCCGCGATCTACCGGGATCTCCCGTCGCGATGCCGACCCCGCCCCCGGCAAATGTCCCCTACCCCGAAGCCCTGCGGAGCACGCCCGCCTTTGTCCCTCCCGCCGTCTGGCTGCCCTACAACAAAATGGGACGCAGCGGCACCGACATCCAGCTGATCGATTGCGACGGCAAGTTCGGCCCCTTCGACGGACAATTGTTAGTCGGCGAGTTCACGAATTCCGGCATCAACCGGGTCTTCCTGGAAAAAGTAGGCGGCGAATACCAGGGCGCTTGCTTCCCCTTTCTCAGCGGGTTCCCTTCCGCCGTCTTCCGCCTCGCCTTCGCGCCCGACGGCTCGCTTTTCGTCGGCATGACAAATCGTGGCTGGTCGTCCCTCGGCACTCGTTCCTATGGCCTGCAACGCGTCCGATACAAGGACGCCCCGATGTTCGAGATCCTCGAGATGCGGGCCCGGCCGAATGGTTTCGAACTGGTTTTCACCGAAGCCGTCGATCCGGCCACGGTCACTCCGGATTCGTTTTCCCTCACCAGCTACACCTACCTCTACTCGTCGGCTTACGGGAGCGATGAGATCGATACGAAGCTTCTTTCCGTAAGTGGCGCCACGGTCTCGGACGATCATCGCTCCGTGACGCTCCGGGTCGAGGGCCTCCGCGCGCTGTATGTCCACGAACTCCATTGCCCCGACGTGCGCGCCTCCTCCGGTGCCGCACTCGGTCATCCCGACGCCTACTATACCTTGAACCGCATTCCCGGGGACTGAGCAGCCGAGGCCGTCAGGGCGCATCCGACCGGGCCTGTGAAAAGGTGACATTCTCGATGCCACAATCCTTAAGCGTCTGGACGGCTTCCATCACCCGGGTTAAGGGCGTTTCCTTGTCGGCGAAGATCGTCGCCACGGCGGGGCGGGGATCAAGGCCCCGGATGTGATCCTTCAGTTCGTCTTGCGAAAGCCGCTTCCCGTCGATCTCGGGCCCCTCTTCTCCACCACCCTTCGGCACACGGAGCGTGATCTTCAACCCCGGCCCCGCATCGCCTTTCTCAGAGTCGAGGCGCTTAATCCGGTTCAGGACAGGAGCCAAGGCATCTCGGGTACCTTTGAGCACGATGGAATTGGTGCGGGCATCCGCGGCCACAGCCACATCATCCGGGAACTCCGCCGCGAGCGTGGCAGCCACCTTGGACGCCTCCACAAAGCGCAAAGAGACCGACCGCACCGCGACCGCTTTCATCTCGATCTCGTGGAGGCCTTCAGCGGGAACCGGAAGCGCCATTGCCTGGCGCTCGATTTCCTGCTCTTCGACCGTGCCATCCTCCTTGCCAATCCTCAGACGGATCTTCGTTCCGGGCTCGCCCCGAAGAAGCCTCACGACCGTCTCCAGTCGCATGTGCTGTAAATCAATCCAGTCGCGCCCTCCGCCGAGATCGACGGCGCGGATCTCGTCGCCAATCCTCAGCGTTCCGGCTTTCGCCGCCGCACCTTCCGCGATGATATTCCCGATCACCGGATAACCGCTTTCGGCAAGGCTTAGGGCGACGCCCAGGCCGGCGAAATTGCCTTCCTCGATCGGCTTCCGCAGGACCTCTGGCGGCAGCCCGAGTCTCCGCGCCTCTCCTTCGGACGCGGCATTCTCAATGGCGGCCTCCAGCCTGCCGATATGCGCGTTCGCCGCCCTTACGCGGGGATGCTTTTCAGTGCACCATTGCAGCAATTCATCCCGCCGCTTCACCCATTCGATGCGTTCGGCGATCAGCGAAGCCACGCCCCCGCCCGCGACGTCGCTCGGAGTCGCCTCGGAGCGTTCACGCACGATGGCCGCCTCCAGCCGGGAGATCCGCGCCCTCATTTCCATAACGACACGGGATTTCTCCTTATAGGTCTCGAGAAGACGGGCGAGCTTCGCCTTGAGCTGATCATGCTCCTCCATCATGGAAGCCAGCTGTTCAACGGACTCCCGCACATCGGCGAATTCCTCTGTCGCCGTTCCCGAGGCAACTCCTTCGTCGTCCAAGGCAACCACATCCTCCCCCTTACTGTCATCCGCGGCATCCAGCATGGCCATGGGAAGAACGATGGCCAGACCGAAGACAAGAAGCAGTCCCGTCACATTCCGGGACAGGCGGCGCCGATTGAGACGCTCGTCGAGCACCGCGCCAAGGCGTTCCTCCAACGTCGAAATTCGCGCCATGGGCAATCCGGCGTGCGAAAGAGGAATGGATGCATTTCCCCCCACGATATGCAGGAGGTTCTCGGCGTAATCGGAGGCCCTTACGCCGTGCCCGAGAACAAGATCATCGCAGGCCCGTTCCCGCTCCAGTTCGATGCGCCGCGCGGCCATCCAGACGAGAGGGTTAAACCAATGGAGCGCGCAGGCGAGGCGCACCACGAGCTGCGTCGTCGTATCCCGGCGCTTCACGTGGGCGAGTTCGTGGAGAAGAACCGCGCGGAGCCGCGTCACCTCCCATCCGGGCGCCTCCGCTGGCAGGAGAATGCGCGGTCGCCGCATGCCCCAGGTCATGGGCATGCATGCGGTCGGGCCCAGCAGTATCCGCACCTTGGTCCGCAAGCCCAATTCGCGCGCCAATTCTCCCGCCGTCCCCGCAATCACTTTCCCGCAGGAAGCCCCCGCCTTATCGAGCCGACGCAGGCGGCGGGCTCCGACGAAAAGCCGCCCGACAAAGAAAGAGCATCCCGCGCACCAGACCGCCCCGACCAGGGGCCAAACCGGCGCCGGTGTCGCGGCATTACCGATCTCCGCAAGGGGTTCGACAGCCGTCGTTGAAACCGTCGGCACGGCATCGTAGACCAGATTGCTGCCGCTTGCCCGCCCGGCGGTATCGCTCGGCTCGTCCTGCTTCCAGCCGGGAAGGATGCGCCACTTCGGCAAGGCGAAGGACAACAGCGGCATCATCAGCAAGCCCATGAGCGCGCTGAGCCAGACGAGATGCCGCGTCGAGGCCGAGCTCCCGCGATAGACGAGCACGCAGGCTGCCGCGAGGACAAGCAGCAGCGTGCCCTTGATCGCCGAATCGACGAGGACGGGCAGAAGCGCGGTCATGGCGAGAAGGAGGACGGAAAGAAGGGCTTTCATAGTGAGGGGCGGTCAGGGATTCGGGTGACGGGCTAAGCTTCGAACGTGTGGAGATTAATTCCCGTTCTTACGGGATTCCTCGATCAGGCGGGCCATTCGCTCGAGTTCTTCCTTCGCATACGCTCGATCGGCCCGACCGAGATGAGCGGCCAGAGCGTCTTCCAGCGAGCCTCCAAAGAAGGTCTCGATCACGTGCGACAAGGCCTTCATTCCCGCGCGCCGCCGCGTCTGGCGAGGCGTGTAAACGAACTCCCTCCCCACCTTTCGACGCACGACCTGCGACTTCTCCTCGAGAATTTGCAGCATCCGCCGAATCGCCATCGGCGTCGGCGGATCAGGGAGCTTCTCCTGGATCTCCAAGACAGTCGCCCCGCCCTTCCCGAACAGAATGTCCATAATCTGGCGCTCGCGGCGACTGAGTTTGTTCGAGTCCGGCATGATTCGCTACTTTTTTAGCGAATCGCGGCGGAGTCAAGCTGGAAAAGCTACTTTTTTAGCGCGAATCCACGGCAATGAAGGAAGAGCGCCCGACCCGTTTCCGGGAAGCCTTCGGATCGCCGTGTTGGGTCGCGGAGGCGAAGAAAACGGGATCAGCTGCGGCCTTGTGGGCCAAATCCTCATCGCACCGAACGCTGCCGTCGTTCGCGAAATACGACCGCGCTTTTCTTTGAAGGGAAATGGGGAAGCCTCGCTTCCCCGATTGCCGAAGCGGCGGGGTGGCTTTAGGATTGCCTTCATCACGCGGACCCATTCCATGCGCCTATCCTCCCTCATTTTCCTGGTTCTCGTCCTCGTTGGAGCGGCGAGGGCAGAGACGGCACACGAGCCCGTAGTCCACGGCTTTCTAAATGCCCATTGCTTCAAATGCCACGGAGCCGAGAAGGAGAAGGGGGACCTGCGTCTCGATATCCTCGCGCCTCCACCCGCGGAGGCGAAAAGGTGGATCGCCGTTCTCGATGCCCTTGAGTCCGGGGATATGCCGCCGAAGAAAGAGGCTCGGCCCGCGCCCCCCGACGTTGAGCGTGTTGTGGGATTCATCGCCGACGCGCTCGCGCAGGCCACTCCGTCGCCCTCCATCGCCCTCCGGCGCATGAACCGCACCGAATACGAGAACACGGTGCACGACCTCCTCGGCATCGACACACCGCTGGCCGAACTTTTGCCCGAAGACGGGAGCGTGCAGGGATTCGACAACGTCTCGAACGGCCTGAGCATCTCGTCCATCCTCATGGAACGCTATCTGGAGGCGGCGAATACCGCGTTCGATGGGGTGATCCGTCGGATCCCGCCATTGCCGGTGTCCACCCGGCATGTCGATCTCATGAAGGAAAAGGAGAATATCGACTCGGTGAAGGAGAAGAAGGGCGGCACCATCGAGGTCGAGAATTCCTTCGTGAAGTTCACTCCCGGATGGCCGCCCGCACGCATCGACGACGCTCACCCCATCGAGGACGGTGTTTACCGCTGCCGGATCGCCGTGTGGCCGCACGAACCCAGCGCCCGCACCCTTGTCCTCGCGGCTTATGTGGGCCCGCTTTTCGGCCCGGGAAAACAGCGGTTCATGGGAATGTTCGATGTGACCGGCACGCCGAACGAGCCGCGTGTCATCGCGTTCACCACCC
Organism: Verrucomicrobiales bacterium; assembly: GCA_024641425.1. GTDB lineage: Bacteria > Verrucomicrobiota > Verrucomicrobiia > Verrucomicrobiales > DEV007 > JAHEDC01. The sequence continues at coordinate 6,365 of JAHEDC010000116.1, forward strand.
GGATGGCGGAAAACGACACCATTCACCTCGTGCCGTGGATCTATCCGGAGCACATCACCTGGAGGGACAAGGAGGAGCCCCGCCCCGGCATCGCGATCAGCTGGGTCGAGACCCATGGCCCGCTCGACCAGGATTTCCCCTCGGTCGCGCAAAAGCGGCTCTTCGGTGAGACGGAGAGCCAGAGCATGGAGGAAGGCACTCCCATCTGGATGCGTCACCGGAAGGGCGTGAAGCTTCACAACGTGGCGTCGTCCCAGCCACGGGGAGACGCCGAGCGCATCATCCGGAACTTCGCCCCGCGCGCGTTCCGCCGCCCCGTCGAGTCGAGCGTGGTCGATCCCTTCGTGAATCTCACCCTCGAGCGTCTCGACGCCGGCCGCAGTTTCGAGCAGGCCGTGCGCGCCGGGGTGGGCGCGATTCTTTGCTCGCCACAATTCCTTCTCCTGAATCGCGAACCGGCCGTCGACGACTTCACCCTGGCCTCGCGGCTTTCCTACTTCCTCTGGTCGACGCTGCCGGACGACGAGCTCCTCCGACGGGCTGCCGAGGGGAAACTCCACGAACCCGAGGTGATGCACGCGCAGGTCGAGCGTCTGCTCGGCGACGCGCGCGCGGAGCGCTTCGTGAGGAACTTCACCGGCCAGTGGCTCGGGCTGCGGGAGATCGCCTTCACGACGCCGGACAAACAATTGTATCCCGAATTCGACGAGTTGCTCCAGGAATCGATGCTCGGCGAAACGCGCGGATTTTTCCGCCATCTTCTCGAGAACGATCTCAGCGTCCGGAACTTCATCGATGCCGATTTCACCGTGCTGAACGAGCGTCTCGCCAAGCACTATGGAATCGAAAACGTGAAGGGCCACGAGGAATTCCGCGTGCTCCCCCTCCCCGATGATGGCGTGCGGGGCGGCGTGCTCACGCAGGCGAGCGTGCTCAAGGTCACTGCCAACGGCACAAGCACGTCGCCCGTGTTACGGGGCGTCTGGGTGCTGGAGAATATCCTCGGCCTCCCGACTCCGCCTCCGCCTCCCGGAGTTCCGGCCGTCGAGCCCGACATCCGGGGCGCGACCTCGATCCGCGAACAATTGGCCAGGCACAGCAACGATGCCTCCTGCGCCCGCTGCCATGCGCGCATCGACCCGCCGGGCTTCGCCCTGGAGAGCTTCGATCCGATCGGAGGCTTTCGCGATCGCTATCGTTCCCTCGGCGAAGGCGACAAAGCGCCCGGCGGCAAAGTAAACTACAAGCTCGCGCTCCCCGTCGAACCCGGTGGAGAATTGTCGGGGGCACGGGAATTCGCCGATTTCGCGGGCTTCCGCCAGCGACTTCTCGAGAATCCGGAGCCTTTCTTCCGAACCCTCGCCACCAAACTCCTCATCTACGCGACCGGACGCCCCGTCACACTCGCGGACAGGAAAGCCGTCGATGCGGTGGTCGAATCCGCCCGCATGAAGGATCTCGGTCTCCGCGCGATGATCCACGCCGTCGTGGAGAACCCACTTTTCCGTATGCCATGAACACGACCACGTTGAATCGCCGCACCTTCCTTCGACACACCGGCATCGCGCTCGGGCTGCCTTTCCTCCAGGGTATGGTGCCTCACCGCGCCCGCGCCGCCGACTCCTCCACCGGCGATGTCAGGCGAATGCTCGCCATTTGTTCGCCGCTGGGCATTCACACGCCGTTTCTCTTTCCGGAAAAGACGGGACGCGATTACGAAGTCACGCCCTACCTCGAGCCACTGCAACCGCTGCGGGAGAAATTCAGTGTTCTCTCCGGGCTCCGGCATCCCGACGTGGACGGAGGGCATAGCGCGGAAGAAAGCTTTCTCACCGGTGCCGCGCATCCAGGCCAGCCGAGCTTCCGCAACACGATTTCGGTCGACCAGTTCGCCGCCGAACGCATCGGACACCACACCCGCTTCGCGTCTCTTTCCCTCTCTGCGAACGACGCCGGGATTTCCTACACCCGCTCGGGGGTCCGTATTCCTCCCGAGACGCGTCCATCGCGCCTTTTCGCCCGACTCTTCCTTGAAGGCAGCGCGAGTGAGAAGGCCGAACAAATGCGCCGGATCCAGGACGGACAGAGCATCATGGACCTCGTCCGCGAGCAGACCCGCGAGGTCACCCGTTCGCTCGGGCGCGAGGACAATGAAACCCTTGACCAGTATTTCACCAGCGTGCGGGAGTTGGAAGGACGCCTTGTCAGCGCGGAGGAATGGGCGAAACAACCCAAACCGCAGGTCGACGCCACACCGCCGACCGACATCGAGGATCGCGCCGACTTCACCGGCCGAATGAAGTTGATCTACGACCTCATTTTCCTCGCATTCCAAACCGATTCGACGCGTCTTATCACATTCTGCGGAGCCGGTGGAAACGAGGTCGTTTCCTTGAAGGGAGTCGATGACGGTTGGCACAATCTGAGTCACCACGGCAAGGATCCCGGCAAGATCGAGAAGCTGGCCATCATCGAAAAAGAGGAAATGCGCCTCTTCGCCGAGTTCATGAAGCGGCTCGACGGCATCAAGGAAGGCAACCGCAGCCTGCTCGACCAGACCGCCATTCTCCTCGGATCGAATCTCGGCAACGCCTCCAGTCACGACAACCGAAACCTCCCGGTCGTCGCGGCGGGCGGCCGATTCAGACACGGCCAACACCTCGCCTTCTCCGAAGAAAAGGCGCCCCCCCTCTGCAATCTCTTCGTTTCCTACCTCCAGCACCTCGGCGTGGAAACCGATGAATTTTCCACCGGTAAATCGACGATGGAAGGGATCTAGACGCTCCGGAATCGCACGGGCAACACACGATACCGGCGCGAAATCTTGCCGTTTTCCCACGACGGTGTCATTCTGCGCGATGCACGCGCTTCCCCACGGTCTCCGGCACCTTTGCCTCCTCAACGGAACGGGAGGGCTCGTGGATTTCGACCCGGCCCGACTCGGGACATGGAAGCCCGCCGACGGTCCGCTCTGGCTCCACCTCGACCTCACGAACGCGGAGGCAAGGGAATGGCTCACCGCACGCAGCGGGATCGACCAGGTCGCCGTCGAGGCCCTTCTTACCGTCGATTCACGACCCCGTCTCACCCGCATCGGAGAGGGCGCGCTCCTCGCGTTCCGGGGAGTGAATCTCAACGAGGGTGCCGCACCCGACGATATGGTCGGCATCCGCATCTGGATCGACGAGCACCGCATGATCTCGACCTTCCGGCGGAACCTCCGTTCCGTCGACGAGATCGCTCAAAGCCTCGCCACAGGCGAGGGAGCCCGCGACACCTCGGGAATTCTCACCGATCTCGCCGGCCGCCTCGTCGCACGCATGAGTGACACCGTCGATAACCTTGAGGAACGGATCGCCGACCTGGAGGCCCAGGTCATCGAAGGCACGAGCCGCGACACCCGCTTCGCCCTCTCGAACCTCCGTCGGCAGATCATCGCCCTCCGCCGCTATCTTGCCCCGCAGCGCGAGGCCCTCGCTTCCCTCATCTCCACGAAACTCCTGTGGATCGACGAGGCCCAGCGCGTTTCCCTCCGCGAGACCTCCGACCGCCTGATGCGGCATCTCGAGGATCTCGACGCCATCCGCGAGCGGGCCGCCGTTACGCAGGAGGAGCTGCAGAGCCGCCTCGCCGAGCAGCAGAACGTCCGCATGTACGTCCTCTCCATCGTCTCCGCCGTCTTCCTTCCCCTCGGCTTCCTCACCGGTCTTCTCGGCATCAACGTCGGCGGCATCCCCGGTTCCGAGAATCCCCATGCCTTCGCCGTTTTCGTCGGGATTCTCGTCGCCCTCGTGACCCTGCAACTCCTCTTCTTCCGGTCGCGGAAGTGGTTCTGATCCGTGTTTCCGCTACCGCGTTTCGCGAGGAAACAGAACGGCAATCCCCTCTTCCGAAGCAGCGCAAATTCCCCGTTCGGTGATCAGGCCGGTCACGAGGCGTGCGGGCGTCACATCGAAGGCATAGTTCGCGACGGGGGAGCCGGGATTCGCGATGTCCACCGCGCGCACCTCGGCTTCGGCGAGTCCTTCCACGACCCGCACTTCCTCCCCGCCCCTTTCCTCGATCGGGATCTCCCGCACGCCATCGCGGATCTCCCAGTCGAAGGTCGAGGACGGCAACGCGACGTAAAAAGGAATCCCGTTGTCCTTCGCGGCGAGGGCTTTCAGATAGGTCCCGATCTTGTTCGCGACATCGCCGGTGTAAGTCGTGCGGTCGGTGCCGGTAATCACCAGATCGACCATGCCGTGCTGCATGAGATGCCCTCCCGCGTTGTCGACGATGACGGTGTGGGGAACGCCCTCGTTGGCGAGTTCCCAGGCGGTGAGACGCGCGCCCTGATTGCGAGGGCGGGTTTCATCGACCCAGACATGGACGGGAATTCCGGCCCGATGGGCGGCGTAAATCGGCGCGGTGGCGGAACCCCAGTCGGTGAAGGCGAGCCAACCGGCGTTGCAGTGGGTCAGGATGTTGAAGGGCGCTCCGTTCTTCTTGCGGGAGATCGCCTCGATCAAGGGTAGTCCGTGTTCGCCGATGCGGCGGCACCACGCGGCATCCTCGTCGGCAATCGTCGCGGCCTCGGCGCGGGCGATGCTGACTTTCTCCGTCGGCATACGCCCGTTCCGGGTCGCCTTGACGACTCGATCCACCGCCCACTGGAGGTTCACCGCCGTGGGGCGGGTAGCCTTCAATTTCTCACCCAGCCGCACCAGGGCGGCATGGTAGTCCCTCGACTCGCAGGCCTCCAATGCGGCGAGATACATCCCGTGCGCCGCAGTCGCACCGATGCACCCCGCTCCGCGCACCGCCATGTCTTGAATGGCCGCGCAGGCGTCATCGACCGAGCGGAGGAGAAGGATGTCGAAAGCGAAGGGCAATTTCCGCTGATCGATGATCGCGACGGCCCGCGTATCATCCTCCGGAAACCAGACGGTGCGGTAGTCTTTGCCGTTGACCTTCACTTCCGGGAATCCTCCCGCGACCTACTGGTCCTCGCGAGCGGGAAGCGACTTCCCTAGGGCGTGGTCGGCGGGCTTGATCCCAGTCCGGAAAGACTTGAACCCGTATTTCGAGGGATGGAAGGGATCGACATACTCGACATTCGCCTTCTCCGGAACCTCCATGCCGAGGCCCCAGAAAACGGCGTTCACAACGAGGCGCCGGAGATCCTCGCTCTGCAAATCGGTCGCGGCGCCCAGCGTGGTGCAGAAGATCTTGTTCTCGGTGCCCGCGTCGTTCTTCACCACCCGCGTCCAAGCCACCGCCATCATGGGATCATTCACGCCCTGCTCCTGCTTGTCAGTCGATCGTTTCTTCATGTAGTCGGCGGGCGGATCGTCATGGCCCATTCCCTTGAGAACGGCCCCGCGGAGCAGAACGCGCGCGTCCTCCGGCGGATAGGCTTCGTAGACATCGGAATCCCCGAAGACATCGATGACACCGCGGAGAATCGGCTCCTCCTTTGCCGAATCCTCGATGACGCCGCGAGTGGCCTCGCTTTTGTGCCTTCCCCAGTGGCTCACCCACTGCTCCCCCAGCACATCCTTGCCGAACTTCCCGTGATCATTGCCGTTGAAGGCATGCGTGCTCGTGCGGAGACCGATGATCGGAACCCCCCGGGCCACCGCCGCATCGAAATGCTTGAAGGCCTCCGGCTCCCAGTTACGGAACCGGAGCAGCATGACGATGGCATCCGCCTTGTCGAGCGCCTCCGGATTACTCAGACTCTTCTGGTTGTCGGGATCAATCTCACCCTCGTCATTGACCGAGAAGAGCACCGTGCAATGGAATCCATGACGCTGACTAAGAATCTTGGCCAGCATGGGCAATCCCTCTTCCGAGCGGTATTCCTCGTCACCCGCAAGGAAGACGAGGTGCTTCCCCTTCCCCGGCCCCTCCTTGCCTTCGTAGGTAATGGAGTCATCGGCGCGCACCGCGGACACAGCGGTGACGCAAAGGGCGGAAACAAACGGAAGGATGCGGAATGGGTGCATGGATCTCATCGACGGGGTTTTCATTATTGGCATGCTAGCGCCGAACCATCGTCAGTGGCAATCTGATATTTTGCCATCGAAAAGGCACGCCAGAATAGCCGGGCGGCGGATGCCACCCGGCTCGAACCGGAGGATTCGGCTTCCATCCGCCTAGTGCTCGTGGTCGCAGATGCAGGCGTATTCGTCGTGCTTGCACTCGGAGCAATGGGCGAGGTCGAGATTGAATTTCTCGTTCACCGACTTGGCACCTTTCTTGGCTTTGATCTGAACGACGGTGGGCAGCTTCTTCCCGTCCGGGATCGCCTGGTCGGAGATGAGCTTGTCGCCTTCCTTGGTGAAGGCGATCTTCGTGGGTGCCTTGCGATCCCCCATCGTGACGGTCACGATCTGCTCGCCGGGCGCGACAACCTTGTTGTCGTCGTCGACGAAGCGGATCTCGATCTTCTTGTCCTTGGTGACGAAGAATTCGGCGTGAGGCTCGACCGCGGTGATGAGTCGGCCCCCGGTAGGGCCCGCTTTTTTCGCGTGGTCGTGCTCGTGGTCGTGTTTGTCCTCGGCCTGGGCCGTAAAGGCGAAGGCAAGGGCGATCAGGGTGGTGGTCAGGGTGTTTTTCATGGATGTGGTTTTCTTGGGTTCTGTTGGTGTTAGTGCGAGGCGGGGGCTTCGCGTTCAATGGCCTTCAGGGCGGCCCTCCGCCCGAAAGTGTGGAAAACGGTGGGGGTCACTCCCAGCCCGAGCAGCGTGCTCGTGACCAGGCCGCCGACGATGACGACGGCAACGGGGTGGAGAATCTCCTTGCCCGGCTGGTCGGCGGCGAGGACGAGCGGAATGAGTCCGATGCCCGCCGCGAGCGCGGTCATGAGCACGGGCACAAGCCGCTCCTTGGTGCCACGGATGACCATGGCCCGGGTAAAGTCCTCGCCCTCGTGCTGCATGAGGTGGAGGTAGTGACTAATGAGCATGATACTGTTCCGCGCCGCCACCCCCGCGACGGCGATGAAGCCGACCAGGGTGGCAATGCTGATGTTATTCAGTTTGAAGTAGGTGAAGACCAGTCCTCCCACGAGGGCGAGCGGGATGTCACACAGCACCTGGAAGGCGAAGAACGGCGTCCGGAAGTAGCCGTAAAGCAGGAAGGCAATGATGGCGATGACCACGACCGTGAAGAGGGCAATGCGTTTGGTCGCCTCCTTCTGCGCCTGAAATTCCCCCTCGAAGGAGACGAAGTACCCTTTGGGCAGCTTCACCTTCGACGCGACTTGCTCTTGGAGCCGGACAACCAGACCCGACACGTCGTCGACCGTCGGCTTGATCGCAAGGGCGAAGCGACGCTGGCTGCCTTCGCGGAAGATGACGTTCGGCCCCTTCGCCTCCCGCACATCCGCGACGAGGGACAAGGGAACGCGCTGGCCTTCCCCGGTCTCGACCCGGAGGTCGCCGATCCGCTCCGGCGAGTCGCGCCATTCCAGCGGCAAGCGCAGGACAAGATTGACCGCGCGCTGGCCCTCGCGGAGTTCGGCCACGACCTTCCCGCCGATGAGGGCGGAAAGCTGCTCGTTAAGATGCCCCGGCGCGACGCCGTAGGCCTTGGCCCGCGCGCGGTTGGCCTCGATGCGGAGCTGCGGGATCGACGACGTCTGGTCGAGCTTGCAGTCCTCGAAGCCGGGAATGCCTTTCGAGATGGCCTGGATCTCGATGCCGATCTGCCGGAGCTTGTC
>JAHEDC010000579.1 GCA_024641425.1 Verrucomicrobiales bacterium
GCTTGCAGCCCCTGACGTTTCCCCAGCGCGAGCTGTGGGAGAACTCGCCGGTGCCTCCGGGCGACCCGGCGAATCACGTCTGCTCGTTCTTCGAGGTCAAGGGGCCGATCATCGTCCCGTATTGCGAGGCGGCCTTGAAGAAGGTCGCCGACCGGCAGGAGGCGATGCGCACCGGCTTCCTGCCCGGCAAGGACCGCCCGCTCCAGCTCGTCCGGTCCACCGGCGAGGGCGTGCTCGGCTTCCGCGAACTCACCGCCGAGGAATCCCGGCCCGAAGCCCTGGAGGCCGTGATGGAGGAGGGCTTCCGCAAGCCCTTCGACTTCGCCCGCGGCCCGCTCTACCGCATGGAGATGCTCCAGCGCGGGCCGGACGACTACGTTCTCGCCTTCGCGATCCACCACGCGGTGGCCGACGGCTGGACGCTTGGTGCCTTCATCGAGGATCTCTGCTCCGCCTATATCATTGTCCTTCAGGAGAACGGTGAGTTGCCCGCGAGCATGCGCCGGCTTCCGGACGCCCTGCCTCCGGTGCCGATGACCTATTCCGATTGGGGTGGGGCGGAACGTGCACGCTGGCAACCCGCGGAGGTCGAGCGGCATGCCGAGTACTGGCGCAAGCGGCTTGACGGATCCCGCCGCGTCTGGGATGCCGCCGCCGTGACGGGCACGCCCGAACCGCTGCGCAAATGGGTGACCGAGATTCCGGGCGAGCAGGCGGATGCCATCCGCGCATTGGCGAAGACAGCAGGCGCGACGTTGTTCAGCACCCTGCTGGCGGCCTTTCAGCTCACGCTCTTCCGTCGCACCGGGATCGACGATATCCTCGTCGGGACACCGGTGGCGAATCGCAACAAGTCGGCCGTGCGGGAAACGATGGGCTATTTCGCGGGCATCGTCCCGTTGCGCGGATCCGTCGATCCGAAGTGTCCCTTCCTCGAGACGGTGAAGGCGGTTCATTCCGCGACCATGGACGATTTCGCCCACGCCATGCCCTTTGCGGAATTGGTGGCCGCCCTCAAGCCTCCCTGCGCGGAGGGCGAGCATGTCCTTTTCGACACCCGCTTCGCCTTCCAGAACCACCCCATCCCCGATGTCGTCCTGCCGGGGGTCACGACCAAACTGCGCACCTGCTCGACCGGCACCGTCCGGTTTGACCTCGGCTGCGAACTGACCGAGGATGGCAAGGGCTTCGAAGTAGTCTGGCTCCATCGGCCGTCGGTGCTTTCTTCGGACGATATTCTTGAACTGGACGCGTTGTTCCGCCACGTATTGTCCGTGGTCTGCCACGAGCCGTCCATCCGTCCCGCCGCCATGACCGTATCAAAGTGAGTTCCCTCATGCTGCCATGACCGAAGTATCCAGCCAGACCCATCACATTCCCTGGGTGAGCCGGGCGGCCTTTCCGCTCGTTTCAGCAGCCTTCTACGCGACGCAGGTGGTCGTCGCCTACAGCGTCTACCGGGAATGGTGGTGGCTCACCATTCCCCTTGTGCTCGTGCTCAGCCACCTCATGCACGGGCACCTGATCGCCTACCACGAGGCCACGCACGGGAACCTCCGGAAAAGCCGACTGCTGAATGAGATCGACGGCGTTCTCGTAGGCATCCTCGCCCTCCAGAGCTTCACGCTTTACCGTGTCCTCCATCAGTCGCACCACATGCACCTCGCCACGGAAAAGGATGTCGAACTGTGGCCCTTCGTGAACCCGAAGTGCCCGCTGTGGGCGCGCCGGCTTGCCGCTTTCCTCGAACTCAACTTCGGCATCTTCTTCACCCCCTTCCTTTTCTGGCGCGGTTTTTTCTGCCGGGATTCCGCGATCCGGAACAAGAAGGTGCGCCGCCGTATCTGGCTGGAACTCTTCATCATGGTCGCGGTCTGGATCGCGATCCTTGCCGCCACGGTAAAATTCCAGCTCTGGCCCTGGTTTTGGTGGAACTATTTCATCCCTGGCTTCATCGCGGGCAATCTCCAGAGCTGGCGCAAGTACATCGAGCACGTCGGGATGAGCGGCCACACCGCCCGGAGCGCGACCCGGAGCATCATCGCCGACACCTGGCTTGGCCGGGCCATGTCCGTCACCCTCCTCCACGAGCCCCTTCACGGAATCCACCACATCAAGAGCGCCATTCCGCACTCCGAACTTCCCCTGCATACCGCCTGGCTCTCACCCGACGAAGAGGGAGACACCACCCCCTTCCCGAATTACCGCACCGCCTTCTTCGACCTCCTTCGTAGGCTTCCCGATCCGCGGGTGGGGAATCAATGGAATACCACCCCGACCGCCGCCGATTGAGTTACCGAGCGTTTTTGCATGAAATCCGATACCGAAGCGGCCAGCCAGAGTGGCCCCATTTATGAGGCCAAGGGGCTGAAGAAGGAATTCGACGACGGGCGGGTGGCGGCCTTGCGGGGGATCGACCTCCGGGTCAACGCGGGCGACTTCGTCTCCATTGTCGGGCCGAGCGGCTGCGGGAAGACGACGTTTCTCAACATGCTCGGGTCGCTGGATTTCCCCAGCTCAGGGCAGCTTCTTTTCAAGGGCACCCACATTCCGGATCTCCCCGATCCCGCCGACTACCGGGCGAGGGACATCGGCTTCATCTTCCAATCCTTCCACCTGCTCCCGACCTTCACCGTCGAGGAAAACGTCCAGATTCCGATGATCGGGCAGGGGAAGTCGCGCTCCGAGCGCAAGGAGCGGGCGCTTTTCCTCCTGGAGGCGGTTGGTCTTTCCCACCGGCGGGACCATCTACCGTCGAAGCTTTCCGGCGGAGAGCGCCAGCGCGCGGCCATCGCCCGCAGTCTCGTCAACGATCCTGACGTTCTGCTCGCGGACGAGCCGACCGGAAATCTCGACAGCAAGACCGCGGTGCACATCACCGAACTCCTCTGTCAGCTCCAGGCCGAGCACCGCATGACGATGATCCTCGTCACCCACGATCTCGGCGTGGCCCGGCACGCGGCGCGGATCATCCGCATCAAGGACGGACAGATCATCGCCGAGAACGACCCCGCCGACACCGCCAGCACCCCGCAAGCATGAATTTCTTCACCATCATCCTCCGTGGCCTCTGGCGTCGCCCCGTGCGCACCGCCCTCACCCTCGCCGGGATTTCGGTCGGTATCGCCGCCGTCGTCGCCCTGGTCGGGATGTCCTCCGGCTACGAGAAGAGCGTGGACAAACAGCTTGAGGGTTTCGGCATCGACATTGTCATCGGCAATATCAGCGGTGGGGTCACGCCGAAGCCCTTCGACGCGGAGGCCGAGCAGAAAGTGACCGCAATCCCGGGAGTGAAGGAGACGACCAGTCTACTGATGCAGATGCTCGGCGTGGAGGAAGCCCCGATGATGATGGTTTCCGGTCGGAAATGGGGAGGCTTCACCTGGGACCAGATGGAGGTCATCGAAGGCCGCATGCCTCTGGACGGCGATGAGCCGGTGGTGATGCTTGGAACCCTTGCCGCCGAGGTGCTGGGGAAAAAGGTGGGCGACACGGTGCTTCTTGAGGCTGACGAGTTCGAGGTGGCCGGAATCTTCGATGGCCAGTCCGTGGTCGAGAACGGCGCCGTTATCCTCTCGCTCACACAGTTCCAACGGGCGGTGGGATTGGAGGGAAAGATCAACATCATCGACGTCCGCGTCGAGCCGGGATCGACCAAGGAAACGGTGGCCGCCCTCTGCAAGGAGATCGACAAGGTCTTGCCCGAAACGCGGG
>JAHEDC010000117.1:0-6106 GCA_024641425.1 Verrucomicrobiales bacterium
GGAAGCGCCCTCGCTCGGGACGCGCGCTCCCGACCGCACCATTGCGGAGGAGGTGAAGGAAGAACCCCTGGGTCAGATCCTGGGCGTCCGCGTGGGAGTTACCCTGCCGGCGGACGTAACTGTAAAGGGGATACCAGTATTTTTCGCACAATTCGGCAAGCGCCACCTCCCGGTCCTCGTCTGATTCTCGCCCCGCCGCGAAAACGATCGTCCACTGCGTCGTCTCGAAAGACCTCGCCTTGATGCCACGGCATTGACTGCTGGATTCGAGGAATTCGGACATGATGGGAGGATTCAGGGGAGACACCGGGATTCCGGGTCTGACGATGGGGGAAAACGAGCACCCGCCTTGCCCATCTGAGCAATCTTGCCCCCCGGCTGCCGCCGCGCAACGCCTATTTGCCTCCCTTCACCTCTCTGCCACCTTCGCCCAAGAATCCTTAAGCGCCACCGTCCGGTTGAAGAGGAGCGCTCCCGGCGCGGAGTCCTTGTCGACACAGAAATAACCAAGCCGCTCGAACTGAAAGCGCTCCCCGGGCACGGCGGCGACCAGCGACGCCTCCAACTTCGCGCCCGCGACGACTTCCAGCGAGGCCGGGTTCAGGTTCGCCTTGTAGTCCGGGCCCGCGTCCTTCCCTTCTGGCTCGGGCAGGGTGAAAAGCCGGTCGTAGAGCCGGATCTCCGCGTCGACGGCGTGACGCGCGGACACCCAATGGATCGCCGCCTTCACCTTCCGGCCCTCGGGATTCTTCCCGAGCGTCTCCGGATCGTAGGTCGCGCGGAGAGCAACCACATTCCCCTCCGCGTCCTTTTCCACCCCCGTGCACGTGATGCAGTAGGAATACCGCAGCCGCACCTCGGTACCCGGCGAGAGGCGATAGAAACCCTTTGGTGGATCCTCCAGGAAATCGTCGGCTTCGATGAGAATCTCGCGCGAAAGCGGCACCGGGCGGGTCCCCGCTTCGGGATCCTCCGGATTGTTCACCGCACGCATTTCCTCCTCACCGTCCTCCGGATAGTTCTCAATCACGACCTTCAGTGGCCGCAGCACCGCCATTACGCGCGGGGCGACGCGGTTCAGGTGCTCGCGCACACTGTACTCCAGCACGGCCACGTCCGTCAGGCCGTTGAATTTCGTCACCCCGATTGTCTTGCAGAAGTTCCGGATCGATTCCGGCGTAAACCCGCGCCGCCGCAGCCCGCACACCGTCGGCATGCGCGGATCGTCCCAGCCGGAAACCAGTCCACCCTTCACCAGTTCGAGCAGTTTCCGCTTGCTCATTACGGTGTAGCTCAGATTCAGGCGCGCGAACTCGTACTGGTGCGGCCTACTCGGCACGGGGAGGTTTTCCACAAACCAGTCGTAAAGCGGCCGGTGGTTCTCGAATTCCAGCGTGCAGATCGAGTGCGTGATCCCCTCGATCGCGTCCGACTGTCCGTGCGCGTAGTCGTAGTTCGGGTAGAGGCACCACGCGTTCCCGGTGCGGTGGTGTTCCTTGTGCATGATGCGATACATGACCGGATCGCGCAGGTTGAGGTTCGGCGACGCCATGTCGATCTTCGCCCGCAGCACCCGCGCGCCGTCGGGGAATTCCCCTGCGCGCATCCGCGCGAAAAGTTCCAGATTCTCCTCCACGCTCCGGTCGCGGAAAGGACTCGCCATGCCCGGCTCCGTAAGCGTCCCGCGCCCCTCGCGGATCTCGTCCGGCGTCGAGTCATCGACATACGCCTTCCCCGCGCGGATCAGTTCCACCGCCCACGCGTAGAGCTGCTCGAAGTAGTCCGACGCGTAGAACAGGTTCTCCCCCCACTCCGCGCCCAGCCAACGCACGTCCTCCATGATCGAGTCCACATACTCCGTCTCTTCCTTGCTCGGATTCGTGTCGTCGAAGCGCAGATGGAACCTGCGGTTCTCTCCTTCCTGCGAAATCCCGTAATTCAGGCAGATCGACTTCGCGTGCCCGATGTGGAGGTACCCGTTCGGCTCCGGCGGGAAGCGCGTCACCACTTGCCCCCCGTTCTTCCCCGCCGCCACGTCGGCGGCGATGATCTCCCGGATGAAATCCGCGCGTCCCTTCCGGGAATCTTCTTCGTTTTCGGCTGGCTTCATGGCATAAATCGGAAAAATTCCGGCCTCGGCAGCGTCGCCATCCGGAAAGTGGATAACTTAATAGGGGCGATCCCCCGATAGGCAACCGAAATGGAAACTCCCGCCCCCGCCCCCGCTCCCGTGCCCACCGGCCAACGCCTCCTCTCCCTCGACGCCTACCGCGGTCTCGTCCTCGCCCTCCTCTGCATCGAGGGTCCGCAGTGGGGCTGGCAGGAAGCCATCGTCGAGGCCTACCCTGACTCCGGCTTCTGGAACTTCGTCGCCCACCAGACCGACCACATCGCCTGGGCCGGCTGCGTCCTCTGGGATATGATCCAACCCTCCTTCATGTTCATGGTCGGCGTCTCCATGGCCTACTCCTACGCGAAGCGCGCCCGCCTTGGCCACCGTCGCGTCCGCATGCTCGGCCACGCCGCCACCCGCGCTCTCGTCCTCATCCTCCTTGGTGTCTTCCTCCGTTCGATTGACGAGGAGCAGACCTACTGGACCTTCGAGGATGTCCTCACCCAGATCGGCCTCGGCTACGTCTTCCTCTTCCTCCTCTGGGGGAAAAAGCCGCGCGTCCAGGTCGCTGCCGCCGTTGGCATCCTCGTCGGCTACTGGGCCCTCTTTGCCTTCTACCCGCTCCGCGAGACGGCGGGAAATCCCCGGAATTACCCCCAATTCACCGGCTTCCTCGCCCACTGGAACCTCAACGCCAACCCTGCCCATGCCGTGGACACCTGGTTCCTCAATCTATTTCCCCGGGAGCAGCCCTTCGCCTTCCATCCTTCGGGCTACAATACCCTCAATTTCATCCCCTCCCTTGCCATCATGATCTTCGGCCTGCAAGCCGGCGAAGTCCTCCGCTCCGAACGGCCCGAGCGCCGCAAGGCCGCCCGCCTCGCCCTCGCCGGACTCGCCCTCGCCACCGCCGGCTACCTCCTCCACGTCCTCGGGATCTGCCCGCTCGTGAAGAAAACCTGGACGCCCGCCTTCACCGTCTTCTCCGGCGGCTGGTGCCTCCTCATCCTCGCCGCCCTCTACTACCTCGTCGACATCCTTAACTGGAAAAAGTGGACCTTTCCCCTCGTCGTCATCGGCACCAACTCCATCGCCCTCTACATCATGATCCACCTCTTCCCCGGCTGGATCGACCGCATGCTCCACACCCACATCGGCGACGGCTATGCCGGCATTTTCGGCGAGCCCTTCTCCGACCTCGTCCGCAACCTCGCCTGCGCCCTCCTCCTCTGGCTCGTCTGCCTCTGGATGTATAAAAGGAAAATCTTTCTTCGGATCTGAAATAGCCGCTCCCCCAAAGGCGGCGGAGGATGAACGGCCTTGGGACATCGTGAACACATGTCCGAAGTCATGGTGGACACGAAGGCCCGCAGCTTGCCGTGGATCTTCGATGCCCCCCAGAATGGCCAAAGACTTCTCAAACCGATATGTTCCGCTTCGCGAGACGCTTTTGGAGATCCCAATGCATCACCAATGCTCCGATTTCCGCGAAGAGCAGAACCGCCCACAACGCCCAGGTGATGCGCTCCGGCCCGCCAAGAATCCATGGAACAAGAAAGCACCCGAAAAGGAGGATCACGATCCGCATCCCGCATCCGATTCCAAGCGGAACGAAGGGTGGACCGTGCTCGTGGAAAACCCTGACACGATCCGGAAGGCTCAGGATCATGCCGAGCATGGCGCCGAGGAAAGGCCAGTGCATCTGATGGCCGGTAATCCAAACGAACATGCGGTGCCATTCGATCCCTACCTGATCGCCCCACGAATGGCCCTGCTTCACCGACTGGTAGATCGTCCACGCCAGAGCAAAGACCACCATCGCGATGAGCAGGCGCACGCTTCCCCTCGCGTCCTTCTTCAAGGCCTTGTCGTGGAGCATCAGATTGATCACCGGAAGCGCCAGGATCAGGCCGAGGTATTCGCCCAGCATCGGAAGAAACAAGTGCCACGCCGTGGCGTTGCCCACAACAATCGCGCGTGCCGTAAACGCGGAAACCACCAGCGTCGTGCCCAGCCGATTGATTGCCCTCCCCACGGTCAACGGCCCGCCCTCGGTACGAATCAGGTGGCGCGCGTCCTCGACCGAAAGCTGGTTGACCAGGTATTTGGAATCGTTCGGAAGCTTCCGCTTGTCTTTGGGCACCATGCAATGGTCGAATCTACGCTACCCCACCCGCCTTCCAAGAGAATCTTCTCCTTCCCTCCGGTTCCCGGATTGGGAGATGACACTCCCGCCTCTTCCGCGTATTCTCCCGCCATGAAGACCGTTTCCATCGCTATTTTCCTCTCACTTTGTCTCTCCTCCGCCCGCGCGGAGGGCGCACCGGGAGCCCTCACTCCCGACCTCGCCGCCCGCCTGCGCGACGGCTACACGATGGACGACGGCGACCGAGCCCGCTTCAATGCTGTCACCAATGGCGGGATCGACGCCCTTGCCCTCAATCGTGCGCTCCTCCGAGAGGGCGATGGAAACTTCTCCCACCGTATCCAGACGAAGGGAATCACGAATCAGAAGGCCTCCGGTCGCTGCTGGATGTTCGCCGGACTCAACGTCATGCGGCCGAAGGTGATCGCCGACCGCAAGCTCGAGGCCTTCACCTTCTCCGCCGCCTATCTCCAGTTCTGGGACAAGATGGAGAAATCGAACCTCTATCTCGAATACATCATCGAACTCCGCGACGTCGATTTCCTCGACCGCGACTGGGAGGCGGTGAACGAGTGGACGCTCGGCGACGGCGGCTGGTGGAACTACGTCACCGGCCTCATCGAGAAATACGGCATCGTTCCCGTCGATGCCATGCCCGAAACCCATAGCAGCGAGAACACCGGCCCCATGAATAGCGTGCTGGAGAGGATGCTTCATGCCGAGGCTTCGAAGCTGCTCGAACGCCATCGCCAAGGCGCGACGGAGGCTCAACTGAGAGCTGCCAAGGAAGACTCGCTCGCCCGCGTCTATCGCTTTCTTGTCCTAAATCTCGGAGAGCCCCCCACGGAATTCGATTGGCGATTCAAGGCCCAGAAAAAGGAGGATGAGAAGCAAACGAAGGAGATCGAGGATTCCGACAAGGTGGCCGATAGGGATCTCACCGATTGGCGCACTTTCACGCCGAAGTCATTCTACGAGGAATTCGTGGCCGTCCCCTTGCGTGACTATGTCTGTCTCTACAACGATCCCAAGCAACCCTTCGGGAAACACTACCGCTTCGAGCGCGCGACCAATATCGCGGGGGCCGACGACATGCACTTTATCAACATCGACTCCGATATCATGCGCTCCATCACGGTAAGTTCCGTCCTCGCCAACGAGCCCGTCTGGTTCGCCGCCAATGTCAGCGTCGACCAGTCGAAGGAACACGGACTGATGGCGGACAAGCTCTTCGACTACGACACCCTCTTCGGCATCGACACCCGGCTTTCCAAAGCCGAGCGCACCCGCTTTCTCGCCGGGGCCTCCAATCACGCCATGGTCTTCATGGGCGTCGACCTCCTCGACGGCCAGCCGCGGAAATGGCTTGTCGAAAACAGCTGGGGCAACGAGGTCGGCAAGGACGGCACCTGGACCATGCGCAACGACTGGTTCGACGAGCAGGTCTACACCATCATCGTCAATCGCGCCCACGTCCCCGCCGAGATCCTCGCGAAATTCGACGAGCCCGCCACTCCCCTCCCCGCCTGGTATCCCGGCGCGGCGGGGATTCCCGGAAGGTAAGCCCAGGGGAATTCATGGCACCTCAGCAGGAACCCTCGCAATCGGCGAAAATCGTCGAATGGGATCGGCAGAAGGGCTTCGGCTATCTTCAGGTCGGAGAACACCGGGTCTTCCTCCATCGGCGCGATTTCGTTGAGCATCACAAGCGCCCGGCCGCGGGTGATACGATCTGTTTCAAGATGGGACGGGATCCGAAGGGCCGACCCTGTGCCACCGAGGCATGGCACGCGAACGACGGCGGACGAATCAGCCTCGTGACCATCGTGGCCCTAGCGTGTCTTCTC
>JAHEDC010000117.1:6122-11826 GCA_024641425.1 Verrucomicrobiales bacterium
AAGCTGGGTAGGGAGCGCCTGCTATTTCCTTGCCCTCAGCAGTATCACCTACCACGCTTACGCAGCGGACAAGCGAAGGGCGAGAACAAAGGCGTGGCGCCTATCCGAAAAGTTGCTGCACCTCCTGGAGCTCCTCGGAGGATGGCCTGGAGGACTGCTTGCCCAGCGCGGATTGCGCCACAAATGCTCCAAGTCCAGCTACCAATTCATCTTCTGGAGCATCATCCTCATCTATCAGTTCGCGTCCTTTGATTCACTCGATGACTGGAGACTTTCCCGAGGGTTGGTTGATACGATCAAGGCCACGTGGCAAGGACAGCAGTCCGGGAATAGAAACACTTTCCAGACCATCCCGTGATCCTTGCCCTTCTCCGTTCGTAGCCTGGGAATGCACCCGCATCATGAATTCTCTATTATCCACTCAATCCTCTCGAATCCAGACGCGTTGTCGCCCAGCGGCCTCCGTCTCGATCCTTTTCGCAGTCGTTCTCGTCTCGGGATGCGGGAAAAAGGGGGATGTTGCCAACGCACCGGCTTCCCAGGGCCCCGCGAAGGTCCAGTCCGCCACGGTGGAGGAGCGCGTCTTCGCCGATGAAGTGGAAGCACTGGGAACGGTGCGGGCCTCGGAAGCGATCGATCTCTCCTCGAACGTAACGGAAACCGTCACCGCACTGAATTTCACGGACGGGCAGACGGTGGAAAAGGATACGTTGCTCGCGCAATTGAGCGATGACGAGGAGCGGGCGATGCTGGAGGGAGCCAAGGTGGTTCTCGCCGAACAGGATCGGGAGGTGAATCGTCTACGCGCCCTCGCCGACGACGGGGCGGTCTCGCAAGTCCGCCTTCAGGAATACCTGACCAAGCGCGACCTCGCCCTCCAGAAAATTGAGGAAGTGAAGGCCCAGCTCGCGGACCGAAAGATCACGGCCCCGTTCGCCGGCGTCCTGGGCTTCCGCCGGATCAGCGTCGGGACGTTGGTGGCACCCGGGGATGTCATCGCCACCCTCGACCTCATCGATACCGTGAAACTCGATTTTTCGGTGCCCGAAACGTTTCTCGGCGACCTCAAGCCGGGCCTGGAGATCGACGCCCGCAGTGATGCCTTCCCCGGCGAGGTCTTCGAGGGCAAGGTCATCGACATCGACTCGAGGGTGAACCCGGTCACGCGTTCGGTCACCGTGCGCGCGGAGATCCCGAACGCCGACCACCGGCTCCGCGCGGGCATGTTGCTGACGACGATCATCGCGAAGAATCCCGAGACTTCGCCCGCCATCCCGGAACGCGCCCTTCTGTCCGTGCAGGCGAACCATTTCGCCTTCGTCCTCGAGGAAGCGGAAGGGAAGGCAACGGTGAAGCGGGTTCCCGTCCAGATCGGACGTCGCGAGCCCGGTTATGTGGAGATCACCGACGGTCTCAAGGAAGGACAGCGCATCGTTTCAGATGGCCTCATCGGGCTGCGCGATGGAGGAGAAGTGACGGTCACCGGAGAGTTCGCGGGAACGGCGGCACCTTACAGCCCTCAGGAAGGTTCGAAGTGACGTCGCCGAATTAGGATCCCTTTTTCCGATGCTGCTTTCCGACACTTCCGTCCGCCGTCCCGTCTTCGCCAGCGTGTTGAGCCTGCTGCTCATCGCCTTCGGGGTCGTGTCGTATTTCAAGCTCGAGGTGCGCGAGTTTCCGGACATTGACCCGCCCATCGTCACCATCGAGACCACCTACCGCGGAGCCTCGGCGGCGGTTGTGGAACGGCGGATCACCCAGCTCATCGAGGACCGCATCAGCGTGGTCGAGGCCATCAAGACCATCGAGTCCACCAGCGAGGACGGGCGCTCGCTCGTGACGGTCGAATTCAGCGTCGACCGCGACATCGACAGCGCGGCCAACGACCTGCGCGAGGCCGTCTCCGGACTCCTCGCGGAGCTGCCCGAGGAAGCCGAGCCCCCCGCCATCACGAAGGAAGACTCCGCCACCGAGGTCATGATGTGGCTCAACCTCACGAGCGAATACCTTGCCCCCGTCGAGCTGGCCGACTACGCCGACCGCTACCTCGTCGACCGCTTCTCCGTCCTCCCCGGAGTGGCCCGCGTGCGCATCTCCGGGGCCTCGCCGTATGCCATGCGCGTGTGGATCGACCGCGAAGCCCTCGCCGCGCGGGACCTCACCGTCGCCGATGTCGAGGACGCCCTCCGCAAGCAGAACGTCGAACTCCCCGCCGGCACCGTGCAGTCGCTCGACCTCCAGTTCACCGTCCGCGTGAAGCGCGAGTTCCTCACCGAAGCCGACTTCCGGAACCTTGTCATCTCCCGCGGCGACGACGGCTACCTGGTGCGCCTCGGCGAGGTCGCGCAGGTTACCCTCGGCGCGGTCGAGTCGCGCCTCACCTTCCGGGGCAATCGTGTCCCCATGGTCGGCTTCGGCATCATCAAGCAATCGCAGGCCAACACCCTCGATGTCGCCCGCGCGGTAAAGGAGGAAGCGAAACGCCTCGAAAGCCAGCTCCCCGACGGCATGAAAATGGAGCAGAGTTACGACACCTCCATTTTCATCGAAAAGTCGCTCGAGGAAGTCGCGCGCACCCTGCTCATCGCCGTCCTCCTCGTCGTCGCCGTCATCTACCTCTTCCTCGGCAGCTTCCGCGCCACCCTCGTGCCGGCGGTCACGGTGCCGGTCTCGCTCATCAGTTCCTTCATCGTCCTCAATGCCTTCGGCTTCTCGATCAACCTCCTGACCCTCCTCGCCTTCGTCCTCGCCATCGGCCTCGTCGTCGATGACGCCATCGTCGTCCTCGAGAACGTCTTCCGTCGCATCGAGCACGGCGAATCCCCGCTCGTCGCCGCCTTCCGGGGCTCGCGGCAGGTCGGCTTCGCCGTCATCGCGACCACCGCCGTTCTCGTCGCCGTCTTCGTGCCGATCGCCTTCCTCGAAGGCGATCTCGGGAAGCTCTTCCGGGAATTCGCCATCACCCTCGCCGTCGCCGTCGCCTTCTCCAGCGTCGTCGCCCTCTCGCTTTCCCCCATGCTCGCCTCCAAGATCCTGCGCCCTTCCGCCGGTCGCGGAAATTGGCTGACCCGCGCCATGGACGCCCTCTTCCGCCGCTTCGAAAGCCTCTACGAACGCGCGCTCGGTGTCCTCCTGAAAGCCCCCATTCTCGCCGCCGTCATCGTCCTCGCGGTCATGGGATTGAGCGGCTGGCTCTACAAGACCTTGCCGAGCGAATTCACACCCAAGGAAGATCGCGGTGCCTTCTTCGTCATGACAAACGCCCCGGAGGGCACGAGCTACCAATCGATCATCGACACCATGGCGCAGGTCGAGGACCGCCTCATGTATCTCATCGACAACGGCGAGGCCACCCGCGTCCTCGTGCGCGCCCCGCGCGGCTTCGGCAACGTCGCCGACTTCAAGCAGGGCCTCACCATCGTTGTCCTCAGCGACTGGGCGCAGCGGCGCTCGGCCTGGGAAATCATGGACGAGGTGGCGCGGAAACTCTCCGACGTGCCCGGCGTTAAGAACTTCACCGTCATGCGCCAGGGTCTCACCCGCGGCTTGCAGAAGCCCGTGCAGTTCGTCCTCAGTGGCCCCACCTACGAGCAGCTCGCCGAGTGGCGCGACACCCTGCTCGCGGAGATCGCGAAGAATCCCGGCTTTGTCGGCGTCGACTACGACTACAAGGAAACGAAGCCGCAGCTCCGCGTGAACATCGACCAGAACCGCGCCGGCGACCTCGGCGTGTCGATCGCCAACATTGGCCGCGCCCTGGAGAGCCTCCTCGGCTCGCGCGATGTCACCACCTTCATCCAGGACGGCGAGGAATACGACGTCATCATCGAGGGCGCCTACGACAAGAAACGCACCCCCGCCGACATGACCAACATCCACGTCCGCTCCGAGGTCAGCGGCGAACTCATCCCCCTCGCCAACCTCGTCACCCTCGAGGAATTCGCCGACTCCGGCTCGCTGAACCGCTACAACCGCCTCCGTTCGATCACCATCGAGTCCAACCTCGCCGCCGGCTACCGCCTCAGCGAGGCCCTCGCCTTCCTCGACCAGACCGCCGCCGACGTCCTCCCCGACGCCACCCTGATCGGCTACAAGGGCGAGTCCCTCGACTTCAAGGAATCCGGCGCCTCCGCCATCTTCGTCTTCGTCCTCGCCCTCCTCGTCGTCTATCTCGTCATGGCCGCGCAGTTCGAGAGCTTCGTCCACCCCTTCACCATCATGCTCTCCGTCCCCACCGCCGTCGCGGGCGGGCTCCTCGGGCTCTGGGTCATGGGCCTCGCGCAGAACATCTACACCCAGATCGGCACCATCATGCTCGTCGGGCTCGCGACCAAGAACGGCATCCTCATCGTCGAGTTCATCAACCAACTCCGCGGCGAGGACGTGCCCTTCGACGAGGCCGTCCGCAAGGCCTCCGTCCGTCGCCTCCGCCCGATCGTCATGACCGGCCTCACCACCCTCATGGGCTCGCTTCCCCTCGTCCTCTCCTCCGGCGCGGGCGCCGAGACCCGCCTCGTCATCGGCGTCGTCATCCTCTTCGGCGTCGCCCTTTCCGCCATTCTGACCTTGTTTGTCGTCCCGCTGGCGTATCAGATGATCGCGCGTCGCACCGGCATCCCCGGCGCCACCGCCCACCGCCTCGAAGCCGCCCTCGCCGTCGAGGACGACGCCGTCTGATCCATGTCCCTTTCCATCCCGCCCTTCCTCGTCCTCGCCGCCGCCGTCGCCCTCACCGGCTGCATGCTCGGGCCCGACTACCAGCGGCCCGACACCGCCGCGCAGCTCCCCGCCGGCTTCAAGGCCCCCGACGGGTGGAAGATCGCGCAACCCGCCGACTCCGAGCCCGCCGGCGCGTGGTGGAAAGCCTTCCGCGACTCCCGGCTCAACGCCCTCATGGACGAGTCCGCCGCCAACAACCAGTCCCTCCGCGCCGCCTTCCTCCGCATCGAGCAGGCCCGTACCATCGTCCGGGCCGGTCGCGGCAACCTCCTCCCCAACCTCGCCCTCGACGCCTCCGGCACCCGCGAGCGCCGCTCCGCCACCGCCCGCGGCGACAACTCCGGCACCCCCGGCCAGACCACCACCAACCTCGACCTCCCCGTCATCCTCGACTACGAGATCGACCTCTGGGGCAAACTCCGCCGCCAGCTCCAGGCCATCGAAGCCGAGGCCGAAGCCAGCGCCGCCGACTACCGCAACGTCCTGCTCGCCCTCCAGGCCGACCTCGCCGCCAGCTACTTCGCCCTCCGCGCCCTCGACCAGGAACTCGTCGTCCTCGCCGAAGCCCTCGAACTCCGGCAGAAATCCCTCGATCTCAACCGCAGGCGCTTCGAAGCCGGCGACCTCGACGAGGTCGACGTCGCCCGCGCCGAAACCGAAGTCTCGTCCACCGAAGCCGACATCTTCGGCATCCGGAAAGCCCGCGCCGAATTCGAGAACGCCCTCGCCGTCCTCGCCGGCCGGCCCTCCTCCGACTTCACCGTCCCCGCCACGCCCCTCGTCGCCGCGCCCCCCGCCGTCGGCGTCGCGCTGCCGTCCGAGCTCCTCGAGCGCCGGCCCGACGTCGCCCAGGCCGAGCGCGTCATGCAGGCCGAAAACGCCCGCATCGGCGTCGCCAAAGCCGCCTTCTTCCCCACCGTCCGCCTCACCGGCACCGCCGGGCTCGAAAGCGCCAGCTTCGACCAGCTCTTCCGCGCCGACAGCC
>JAHEDC010000117.1:11836-12597 GCA_024641425.1 Verrucomicrobiales bacterium
CCGCACCTGGGGCGTCGGCCCCGAGATCACCCTCCCCCTCTTCGAGGGCGGGCGAAACAAGGCCAACCTCGAGCGCAGCCGCTTCCGCTACGACGAGACCGTCGCCACCTACCGCCAGACCGTCCTCAACGCCGTCCGCGAAGTCGACGACGCCCTCGCCGGCATCCACCTCCTCGCCCGGCAATACGAGGCCCAGGCCCGCACCGTCGCCGCCGCCACCCGCACCGTCGTGCTCTCCCAGCAACGCTTCGACGCCGGCCTCGTCGCCTACTTCGACGTCGTCGACGCCGCCCGCACCTCCCTCGACGCCCGCCGCGCCGCCGCCCGCCTCCAGGGCCAGTGCCACCTCGCCACCATCGCCCTCGTCAAGGCCCTCGGCGGGGATTGGAAATAGGGCCGCGCGTCCCCTTCCCTACCATCGGCCCGCCCGTCAGTCGGTGATCTTGCACCGTGGCAAGGCGGCTCGGAGCCTCGCTACCCCGCCGACGGTGACTGGGATGGAGGTGGAGTCATGGCGATCGGAAACGGCCGCGAATTCCTCACCGTCGCCGGGGGCATCCGCATAGGTCTCGAAAAGCCGGAAAAAAAGATGCACGCCTGGGCCGCCATCTCCCGCGCCGGTCGCCGGCACCCCATTCGTGGCCTGGCCGTTGGCCTGCGCGTCCTCCATGGCCGCCTTCACTTCCGAGAGGCGGTGCGTGAACCAGGCAAGGCGGGCCGCCCTGTTGGCCGGGCGGCGTGACCTGGGCGACGGGGATCGA
>JAHEDC010000117.1:12607-14023 GCA_024641425.1 Verrucomicrobiales bacterium
TTCGCTGGTCTCGATGCGGCAGCCGTAGCCGGTACGGGAGTCCCAGGAAAGCGAAACGAGACCACCGGGGCTCGTGCTCATCTCAGCGACCCACGGCGCGAATGCGGCGAGACTTGCTGATGGCGCGAGGACACAAAGGAGTGGCGGAACGCACGCGCAGAGAAGAGGCGAGAGGCGATCCGCTTCATGGGAGAACGAATACCCGATTGGAATCGCGTGGCTGGCGCGAAATAAAGGCGCGCTTTCGGCGTTGCAGAGGTTGCGGTGTTCCGCTAGCCTACCTTCCAATCCCAATCGAATAAACCCGAAACCTACCTGCCTACCATGCGCCTACTTCTTTCCCTCCTCGCCCTCGGCGGTGCCGCCGCCTTCGCCCTCGCCGATGACACCAAGCACGAGCACGCCGCTCCCGCCGCCGGCACGCCCCGCACCGAGTCCCCCAAGGGTGCCAAAGCCTACATCGTGAGCCCCAAGGACGGCAAGACCGTCGGGCCGAAGGTTCTCGTCCGCTTCGGGCTCAAAGGCATGGGCATCGCGCCGGCCGGCATCCAGTTCCCGAACACCGGCCACCACCATCTTCTCATCGATGTCGCGGAAATGCCCGACATGTCGATTCCGCTTCCCGCGAACGACAATATCAAGCATTTCGGCGGCGGCCAGACCGAAGCCATGATCGAACTCACTCCCGGCAAGCACACCCTCCAGCTCGTCCTCGGCGACCACCTTCACATCCCCCACAACCCGCCCGTCGTTTCGGAGAAAATCACGATCACAGTGGACGAGGCCGGCGGTGCCGCCAAAAAGGCGGAGTAAGTTGCTTTAGACCATTCGTGGCGAATGGAAGTCCGCCAGTATCGGCGAGACGGGAAGTCTCTTCCTTAATGCATTTGCATGAAGCGGCCGCTATTCAAATGCGGACGTGCGACGTGCATTCGCCCTCACCGTTGAAAAAAACCGGCGCGAAGAACAATCCTTGGGATCGCTCACCCGGCAGATCCTCTAGCCCACTTCGCGCGAAAACCAGGACACGGGCCAGCCTTTTCACGCCGGGTCATTGTCCCGCCGCCGGTTCGCCAGCAGTAGCAGGAGGCAGGGCAGCACGAACAGGTCGAAGCCGACCGCCAGTCCAATCACAATCGCGCTCAGCAGGCCCATGCTGCTGTTCAGCTCGAAGGTCGAGAAGGCGAGGATGCCGAAGCCGATGACAAGCGTGATCGTCGTCGTGATCATCGCGTCGCCCACCGCCCGGATCGCCTTCCGGATCGCGTCCTCCGGCGAATGCCCCTCGCCCCGGCGGTAGTGCGTGTATTTCGTCAGGAAATGAATCGTATCGTCCACCACGATCCCCAGCGTCATGCCGACGACCACCGAAATGGCCAGTCCGACCTGGCCGTTGATCACTCCCCAGATCCCGAA
>JAHEDC010000580.1 GCA_024641425.1 Verrucomicrobiales bacterium
GCAGGCGGAGGCGATCGTGCACCAGATGGCACGGGAACCCGGAAAGCCCTTCGAAAGTTATCCGAAGCCCTCCTTGCCTCCAATGCCGGAAGGCCGCGGCCATGACGACGGAGCGCGCACAGGAGTGATCAAGGCGCCCGCCGAAGCGATGGCGGAGTTCAGGACTGCGGACGGCTACGCGGTAAACCTCTTCGCCTCGGAGGTGGAGTTTCCCGAATTACGGAACCCGGTGCAGATCGCCTTCGATGCGCGCGGTCGGTTGTGGGCCGTGACGATGCCTTCATTTCCCCACACCGTTCCCGGCCTCAAACCCGAGGACAGGATCATCGTCCTGGAAGACACCGACCGCGATGGCAAGGCCGATAAACTAACGACGTTCGCGGAAGGGCTCGATGCCCTCGATGGGGTGGCTTTCCACCATGAGGGGGTGATCATTTCCGAGCAGCCTCGCCACTGGCTCATGACGGACACGAACGGCGATGGACATGCCGATATGAAACGGGAGCTTCTGCGCGGCATCGACATGACGGATTCGCATCACGGCGGAATGATCGCCGCGGATCCGTTGGGCGGTATCTGGTTTTGCGATGGCGTATTTCATCGGTCGCAATTGGAGACACCGTTCGGCGTGCATCGCGGCATCGACTCCACGACCTACCGGCACAATCTGCGGACGGGACGCATCGTCACGGAATGGCAGAGTATCACGCCGAACCCGTGGAAGATCACCTTCGACCGCTGGGGCAATGTCTTTCAGATGTACGGCGATGGCCTTGTGCTCGATGGCCTTCCCCTGACTTGGACTCCGCTCGGAGGCTATCATCCCTTCGCGTATGCCAAAACAGTGGGCTACGGCAAGGGCTCCGCCGCCGCCAGCGTCTCGAGTCCGAACTTTCCCGATCACTACCAGCAAGGCATGGCGTCGGCGGCCCTTTTGGGAAGTTACGCCGTCTCGCTCACCCGTTTCGATTTCGACAAGGGAATGGTCCAGGGTTCGGACCGGCTTGATCTCCTTTCGTCGCAGAACGCGGCTTTCCGCCCCGCCGATCTCGCCTTTGGAATGGATGGCGCCTTGTATGTGTCCGATTTCTGTAGTGTCATCATCGGCCACGCGCAGCATCCGATGCGGGATCCGCATTGGGATCACACGCATGGCCGCATCTGGCGCGTCGTTCACAAGGGCAAGCCTCTCGTCACGGACTGGCCGCTTATCGAAGGCGCGAGCACCGAGGCCTTGCTTGCTCTTCTGCTGCATCCCCAGGATCTCGTCCGCGAGCATGTGCGCATCGAGTTGCGCAAGGGCGGCGCCGCGGCGCTCGAGAAACTCGAGGCGTGGATGGACGCCTTCGACCGCGAGGATCCACGATTCGACCAAGCCGCGCTTGAGACGGTGTTCGTCTGCGAGGGGCTGGGACAGACACGTCCGAAGCTTCTGGCGGAGCTGCTCCAATCGAAATCCGCCTTGTATCGCGCCGCCAGCGTGCATGTGGGGCGTTTGCAGGCGGAGCGTCTCCCCGACGTCATGGCGTTGCTTGCCTCCGCCGTGGACGATCCGCATCCGCGTGTTCAGATGGAGGTCGTCGACGCCGTGGCCCATCTGCGGCCGACGCTTCCGCAGGTGGAGCTGGTGCTTGCGGGCTTGGTCTCCGAGAATCCGACCGTCCGGCAAATGCTCGCGGATCTGGCCTACGGCACGCGGCCCCTCAAAGGCCGCAGTGTTCCGGTTCTTGAAGTCGCGGGCGCGGCGCGGCTGGGCCAGTGGCTGACGGTCGGCGACGGATTGTTCCGCACCTTTGTCCAAAGCAAGACAGCCCAGTCCGCCCTTCTTGAAGTGAAGTATTCCTTCCTCGATGTGAGTCTGAACGGCGTGGTGTTGCTCACGCACGACAACCAATGGAGTAGCGACCAGCAGGTAGCGATGGAATTGGAACCGGGTCTCAATGTCATCGAAATCCAGTTTCGCCATCTCCGAGGCGGACCGCCTCCGGTCTTCCTCTACGATCCCCTCGGACAGTCTTTGAAGGAGGCGCAAACCGCGGGCGATGCGGGAACGCTGCAGGCCTTCGCGGCGGAGCACGA
Source organism: Verrucomicrobiales bacterium (assembly GCA_024641425.1). Classification (GTDB taxonomy): domain Bacteria; phylum Verrucomicrobiota; class Verrucomicrobiia; order Verrucomicrobiales; family DEV007; genus JAHEDC01. The sequence goes on from JAHEDC010000580.1 coordinate 2,080, forward strand.
AAAGGCCGTCGCCGAATTGGGCAGGGTCCTCCGTGTTCAGGCGGTGCCCAATCAGATGCAATTCTCCCCGCAAGTGCTCCGGGTCAGCGCTGGAAGCAAAGTCCGCCTCGTGTTCGACAATCCCGACCTCATGTTTCACAACCTTGTTCTCATCGCGCCCGGCAGCACGGAGGAGATCGGCAAGCTCGCGGATACGCTGGCCGCCCAGCCGGACGGGATGGCGAAAGCCTACGTCCCCGCCTCGGCGAAAGTTCTCCACGCCACCGAACTCATCAGTCCCGGAGAAAAGGCCGAACTCGCTTTTGCCGCACCCGACGAGCCCGGTGCCTATCCTTACCTGTGCACCTTTCCGGGTCACTGGCGCACCATGCGCGGGATTCTTTTCGTCGAGGGTGTTGCCCCCGGGAAGCCTTCAAACACCATGATGTCCGTCGAGTCCTCCGCCACCGCCGAAGGTTTCAGGTCGCTCGTGCCTCCAGCCTCTGGAGTGGGTATCGTGAGCGAGAGCCAAAAAACGAACAACGAGCCCGTCGTGAGTCTGGGCGATGGCAAGCTTGCCGAAAACTATGGCCCGGTCTTCGCCAATAACGTGACGGATGGCGCCTACAAGGTCGACCTCGGAGACGCGAAGCCCGTGACGGCGGTCTCGAGTTGGACTTACAATCACAGTGGCAGCCGGGGAGCACAGCACGTGATGCTCTTTGGCAGCGCATCCCCGGATGATCCCGGATGGAACACGGAGGATAGCACGCGTTTCACGCCTCTTGGAACGCTCGACACCACCGGTCAACCCCTTGCGAAGTTCAACGCGGCTTCCCTGCGTTCTTCCGATGGAAACCCGCTCGGCACCTTCCGTTGGATTATCTGGAAGGTGTCGCCGGTGACGGCGCAGGGTGAAAACAGCGCCTTTCAGGAACTCGCGGTGGAGGTCGCCCGATGAGTGCGCGTGCGCTCCGTCTCTCGGGTCTCATTGGAACAATCCCGCATCTGCCGCTCGTGCTTTTGATTGCTGCGTCGATCCCCTGCGGGCGCGGCGAGGAGGAGGTGGATCTCATGCCGAGAGAGGAAGATCAAACGCAGATGTGGTGGGCGGAGGGCTTTCCGAAACACACGCCGATGGCACCATGGCGGCGGGTCATCGAGACCGGGTATTTCGCCCTAGTGCTGGATACGGAAACGCTGCGCGTTCCCCATTTCGGAGCGGGCAAGGTGTGGAACGCATTGCCGCCCGCGGAATTGGAACTGAAGATCGCCGTCGGTGGAAAGACGTATCGCGCGACAAGGGGAGGGGAGTGGACGCGCTGGAGTGGTCCGCGGTTGATCGAGTCGGGGCGCTTCTTCCAACGCGCGGATGTGACCGATCTCGTCTTTCAAACCGAGGACGGCGAGATCCTCGCTACGGAATCGCGCTTTGAAACCGCCGCCTGGCCGGATCGGTTGGGTCTCATTCTCGCCGCGCAGCCAGGCGCCTCCGGTGAGATCTGGAAGGATGTGGAACTGGAAATCGGCCTGAAGACCGAGCAGGGGACGCTGCACCAGCGCGCCAACGGAAACGAGGTCTTTCTCGCGATCGATCCGGTGGCTTTCCAAACCAACGGGGAAACAAGCCCGGTGATCGTGACTGCCT
>JAHEDC010000581.1 GCA_024641425.1 Verrucomicrobiales bacterium
TCGTCTGCCTGACCTATCTCTGGTTCTGTATCCGCTCGTTTATCGCGGCGCGGAAGGAAATGAAGAAGGCGAAGGCGTTGGTGGGAGTAAAGTGAAGCCGCGGTGAGGGCGGACATGATTCTCCGGCTCTCATCGGACGATCCCACGATTCCGATCCCGACGGACCTTGCTCCCTCGATCCTGGGTCTCACGCGAGAAGAGGGAGGGTTCTTCGTCCTCTCAGACATGGAAAGGGGAGTACTCCAAGGAATGTGGGAGGGCGAAGGGTTCTCCCTCCTGTGCCAGGTCGGCGACGATGATGTTTTCCATGAATTCTCGAATTCGCTGGAACCGGAAACCGTCGCCGCGATCGCGAATCGGTTTCTTGAAGGGGATATGAGTTGGCGGACGCATCCGGATTGGAAAGTCTGGGAAATCGAGGAAGCGGTTCCCGAGGAGGACGGATGTCTCGGCTACTTTGATGGCGTTGGTTTGCGCCACGTCCTCCGGGCACTGGAGTCGGCCGAGATCGAGGTCCGCCTGGAACGTATCGAAAACGGATTCACTGTTTGGGTTCCGCCCGAGAACGGCAAGGCAGCGCGAGGGATTGTGGCGGAATTGTTCGCGTAGAAACACCTACCCGAGGAGTTTCTCATACGCCTCGCCCTCGTTCAGATCGATGCGCTCGGGGCGGCCCTTGTGGCGGTAGATGAGCTTCGTGTGGTCGATCCCGAGGATGCGCAGGATGGTGGCGTGGAGGTCGTGGACGTGGAGGCGGTCCTCGATGGCGTGGAGGCCGAGTTCGTCGGTTTTGCCGATGACCTGGCCGCCCTTCACCCCGCCGCCGGCCATCCACATCGTGAAGCCGGTCGGGTTGTGGTCGCGACCGTCGCCTTTCTCGCTCATGGGAGTGCGGCCGAATTCGCCGCCCCAGAGGACGAGCGTTTCGTCGAGGAGTCCGCGCTGCTTGAGATCCTTGAGCAGACCGGCGATCGGCTGGTCGACGGCGCGGCAGAGGCGGCCGTGGTTGGCTTCGATCCCGGCGTGGGCGTCCCACTCGCTGCCGGTGCCGCTGTAGAGTTGGACGAAGCGCACGCCGCGCTCGACCATGCGCCGGGCGAGGAGGCAGTTGCGTCCGAAGACGGCGGTTTCCTTCTGCTCCATGCCGTAGAGCGCCTTGATGTGGTCGGGTTCGCTGGCGAGGTCGACGGCCTCGGGGGCGGTGGCCTGCATGCGGAAGGCGAGTTCGTAGCCGCGGATGCGGGCATCGAGTTCGCTCTGGTCGCCGCGGAAGCTCGCGTGGCGGCGGTTCAGGGAATCGAGGAAGGCGAGTTTTCCGGCCTGTCGGTCGCGGTTGATCCGGCTGGGGGTATTGAGGTTCGGGATCGGTTCCTCGCCGGTGCGGAAGGCGGTGCCCTGGAAGGAGGCGGGCATGAAGCCGGCTCCCCAGTTGCGCGGGCCGTTGACCGGTTGCTTGTCGTTGTCCTTGAGAACGACGAACCCGGGCAGATCGCGGTTCTCGGTGCCGAGTCCGTAGTTGACCCAGGCCCCGAGCGAGGGACGGCCGCCGACGATGTGGCCGGAATTCATCTGGCAGACGCCGGCCGAGTGGTTGATGCCGTCGGAAACGCAGGAGCGGATAACGGCGAGGTCGTCGGCGCAGGTGGCGATATGGGGGAACCAGTCGGAGATCCAGAGACCGCTCTGGCCGTGTTGGGCCCACTTCCGTTTGCAGGCGAGGAGCGGGCTTTCCTCCTCGCCCATGGCGGTGATGACCTTGCCGAAGCTTTCGGGGATGCGCTGTCCGGCGAGTTCGTTGAGGAGGGGCTTGGGATCGAAGAGGTCGAGGTGGCTCGGGCCGCCTTCCATGAAGAGGAAGATGACGCTTTTGGCCCGGGCGGGAAACCGGAGCGCGCCCGGAACCTGGGCCGCGACCGCGTCTTCCTGCAGGAGCCCGGCCAAGGCGAGGGAGCCGAAGCCCGCCCCGCCGCGGAGAAGGAAATCGCGCCGCGTGGAAAGGAACTCGTGGTGCGGCACACCTTCGATGCTGGTTCTGTTAGTCCGCATAGAGGAATTCGTTCGAATTGAGGAGCGCGTGGCAGAAATCGGTGAGGGCGAGCAGGGCGGGGCTCACCGATTCGCGTTGGCCGCTGTAACCGGGCTTGAGATCGCTGCCCCGGGCGGAGAAATCGCGGAAGAGTCCGCCTTCGTCGGCACGGACGAAGCGCCAGTATCCGAGGGTGTCGGCGGTGGCGGCATCACCGGGGAGATTGATCAGGAGTTGGGCGGGATCGGCGATGATGCCGCGGGTCAAACGCACCTCGTCGATCAGGCCGTCCCAGTTGTGGGGCGAACTCCCGCCTTCGCGCGCCCCGAAGGTGATCGGTTGCTCCGGGAGAAAGTGGCGCCCGGCGACGTGCATCGGAACCTCGACGCTTTCCATCATGGAGTCGTCGTTCGACATGTCGCGGGTGTGGAAGGTCGCCTTGCCGTTTGCGAAATCGACGCTGGCCGCGACGTAGTAGGCCTTGTCCGAGGGGATGCGCAGGCCCGAGGCCACGACCTCGTAGCGGAGGTTCTCCGAGCCATCGCGGGCATCGCCGGCGAACTGGAGGATGAGATTGCGCGGGAGGTGGGCGGATTTCTCGCTCGTCACGCCGAAGCTCCAGCCACGGCTGTTCGGCTCGCCGTTCCAGCGGGCGGCGATGGTGCGTACGCGTCCGTCGGGATACATCGAACGGAGGTAGACGATGGCCTCGATGGTGAAGTCGCCTTCCGGGAAGGCGGCGGTGCTCACCGGAAGACGGAGGCGATTGACGCGGGCGGTATCGCTCGTGTTGAAGGCTGTTTCCCAGCGCCGCATTTCCGGGGCATCGAGAAAGGTCTCGTCGGGAATCTGGGTGACTGTTCTCTCGGGCGCGATCCCGGTGCGTTTGGATTGGGCGTCGAGGAAGGCGAGGGCGTCGCTCCGTTCCTCGCTGGTGGCGGCGCGTCCGTAGGCGAGCTGGTAGGCGCGTTCGACGGCGCGGGTGGGGTCGCCCTTGGCCTCGGTGAGGAGCGATTTCGCCATCGCGCCGGCCCGCTGGAGGGTCCAGGCCCCGTTGATCATGAGGAGCGATTGCGTCGGTGTGGTCGTCGCGTTGCGCTGCGCCTCGCTGGCGAAGGAAAGCGGAGCGTCGAAGCTTTCAAGGAGCGGATCGGGCGCGTTGCGCAGCACCTTGGTGTAGATCGAGCGGTAGGGATCGTTCGCCGAAGCGGGCCGGCCGCCGGACTTCTCCTTCATCTCGCCGCTGACGACGAGCATCGCGTCACGGATCTGCTCGGCTTCGAGGCGGCGGGGCGGGAAGCGCCAGAGAAGGCGGTTCAGCGGGTCGAGCATCCGCGCCTTTTCCGAGGGCGCCGTTGTCGCGCTCTGGCGATAGGTTTCGGAGAGGAGAATCTGCCGGTGGAGTGGTTTGAAATGCCAGCCGTTCGCGAGAAAGTCACGGGTGAGCCAGTCGAGCAATTCCGGGTGGGAGGGCGGATCGCCGAGGGTGCCGAAGTCGCTGGAATTCGCGACAAGTCCGGTGCCGAAGTGATACTGCCAGATGCGATTGACGATGACCCGGGTGCTAAGCGGATTGTCAGGGCTCGCGATCCATCGCGCGAGGGCGGCGCGGCGACCGCTCGAATTTTCGGCGGGAGCAATGGTCGCGGGTGCGGGATCGAGGAGGGAAAGGAAACCG
>JAHEDC010000118.1 GCA_024641425.1 Verrucomicrobiales bacterium
CCTCTCCCCCATCGATGGCGGAAGCGACGACGAGGCGGTCGAGGAAACCGAAACCGTCGAGGCGAACGGCAACGACGAGGACGAAGACCAGAACATCCTCCAGCTTGAAGGCGACGGCCCGGATTGGGAATTCGTCGAACTCGTCGTCGGCGAACTCAAGCAGCGCCTCGACGCCATGGGCCCGGTCAATCTCGACGCCATCCAGGAATTCGAGGAACTCGAGGAACGCCACACCTTCCTCCAGACCCAGCACGACGACCTTGTCCATTCCAAGGCCGAACTCCTCCGTGTCATCGCCAAGATCAACACGACGACCCAGGAAATGTTCGCCGAGACCTTCGAGAAGGTGCGCGAGAACTTCAAACTCATGTTCCGCGAACTCTTCGGCGAGGCCGCCCGCGCCAACCTCGTTCTCCTCGACGACGAGGATCCGCTTGAGAGCGGTATCGACGTCATCGCCAAGCCTCCCGGCAAGAAACTCCAGTCGATCACGCTCCTCTCCGGGGGCGAGCGCTCGATGACCGCCGTGGCCCTCCTCTTCGCTATCTACATGGTCAAGCCTTCACCCTTCTGCGTTCTCGACGAACTCGACGCCCCGCTCGACGAGTCGAACATCGGCCGCTTCCTCACCATGCTCGACCGATTCACCGACCAGAGCCAGTTCGTCATCGTCACGCACAACAAGCGCACGATGAACCGCTGCGACGTCATCTACGGCGTCACGATGGAGGAATTCGGCGTGAGCAAGCCCATCGGCATGAAGTTCTCCGGCACCAAGGAACCCGGCGAGGACACCACCCCCGCCTACTCCGAGCGCTACGCCGAAGCCTGAGCCTTTGATGTAGAACGGACACTCCTGTCCGTTTCCTTGCGATTCCGCACGCCCTGCCAGTCACAAGCGGCATCTCCCTCCCGCTTGCGATTCGCTTTCAACGGGCGAAACTGACTTCCTGAAAGCCCAACACGTGCGCTGTTCGTTTGCCTTCGTCTCCGTCACTCTCGGCGCGATCATTCTTGCGTCCGCCGCCGACGACGGCCGTGAAAAACTCACGCGGCTCACCGCGACGCGAATCATTACCCTCAATCAGATGGCTGACTGCCGAGCGCCGTCGCCCCCCAGTCCCCACGATGGGGAGGCTCCATTCGTGCACTTGTATGCCAACGATGCCGCTCTCGAATACCGCCGGAACACCCCCGACAGCTTCGAGTATCCTATCGGCTCGATTTTCCGGAAGGAGAAATACAAGGACGCCAAAGCAAAGGCCCCGGATCTCGCAACCATCATGACGCGCGTCGGCAACAAAGGCACCGTGGAAGATTGGGAATTCCGCATGATCACCCTTCCAGATGGAAAAGAGGTCACGGGAATCCGGAAGAAAACCTGCGCCGACTGCCACTCGAAGTATGAGAAGCGGGGCTTCGTGAGCCGGGACACCGAAACCGCCCTCCGGGAAAAACTCAAGCTCAAAGCCGCCCCACCGAGCACCAACGACGCCGACGAAGACCGCAGACTTTTCAATCGGCTCCTTCGTCCCCCGTCGAAGTAGCCCTGCCTCCGGCGCAAACGCAGCCGTCAATAATGTGCTGGGCATGGGTGCCGTGCCCCTCGGTTGCGTGACGCATCCGCACACCGCTCTCCCTTTGCTCTCTTTGGTAACACGGCTTCCCCGCGAAGCACGCGCGTTCGCGTTCCCCCCACGAAAAAGCCCCACGGTCGCCCGGAAGGCGACACGTGGGGCTGTAATCGGTTCGGGAGCCGGGGTCACCCCGGCGATCCCACGGAAAGATCAGGGTTTGACCCGGATGCGAAGGAATTGGGCAGCCGGGGTTGGATTACCGGGAATGGTCAGGGCCCCCGACAGGGTCTGGGCACCCGCCGAAGCCGGGAAGTCGACGCCCACATCCGTCCAGGCACCCCCCACCATCGAAGGGGAAACGTCGATCCGATAGATTTTCCCGGGAACGCTGTTCCAGGTCACGCTCGCGGTCGCGCCTACCTTGCTGACCGCCACGATCTTCAAGATCGAAGACGCGTTGTTCGCAGCCGTGCCAGCGAGGAATTCGTCGTAGTTCGACTGCCCGTCGCCGTCCAGATCGAGAAACTTGTCTCCAGGGTTATTCTTGTTCAATCCGTTCGCATCCTCGTAGGAATCCGTCATGCCGTCACCGTCCGAGTCCAATGGCCCCATCGTCGTCGAGAAGAGCACTCCGGCCAGGACAAAGGTCTCACTCCCTGCCGCACCTCTCCCCGTAACGATGAGGCGCACATTGTCCGCGCTCGCCGGGATGGTTGCCGTGAGCGTGAACGAGTTATCGATCAGGTCCACTCCCGGTGCACCGCCACGGTTGAATTCATCCCGTCCGAAGTTCGCGTTGTAGTCGGCGAGATTGTTCGCGTAGACGACCGCAGTGACAAAATCCGTACCGGCGGCACCCGAATAGCCATTGAGGTAGCCATCCTTCGGGCCGTTCACTCCGGGAGCGACAATTGCGGAGGCCCCATCGCCGAGATCAAAGGGATCGATGAGGTTCACCGTCGTAGGATTTCCGCCAACGTTATAAACCAGTTCGGCCTTGAACTTGTCCGTCGTCTCGAAGTTCGATCCGGTGCTTGTTTCGAAGGCCCTGAAGAGGCCGGTGAAGAAGACTTGCCCCACCGCGGTCAGGTCAATCGATTGGGAGGTCACGACGCTGTCGGTCGCGATACCGGCCGTCATCGTCAATGTCCGGAGGGCGGGATCATTGACCCACTCGGGAGCCGGAGGCGTCGCAAGATCGGAGAGGATATCCACATTGCCTCCACCAAAATCCCTTTGTCCAATGACGTAACGCCCTGGAATCGGAACGGAAACCGTCTGGGTCGCAGCAGGGTAGCTGGCGTCGCTGAGAACGACGTCCAAGGGGCCAACCGGCAGCGGAGCGCCTATGGTAAGGGTCACCGTGCCCTTGTTTCCGGAGGCCGGGGAGACACCCGCGGTGCCATTCGTCCAACCGGGGCCACCGAAGTTACCGGCGATATCGACACTGAAGGTCACCGTGTCGTCCGCCGTGCCAGGACCATTCTCAACCCGCACGATATTCGTTGGAGCCGAAACGGTGAAGGTCGTCGGAGGAAGGGTGAGCGTGAACGCATCCGTCGCCGCCGGGTTCGCCCCATCCGTCACATTCACCGTCTTCGGCGAATCCACGGCCGGGAACGGCCCGAAGGTGACGGGTTGAGGTGCCGCGTAATTCCCCGAGGCCGGCGTGGCGTCACTTGTCCAGCCGGTGCTTCCGCCGAGGTTAATCGCCTGGATGGTGACCGGAGCGGAGAAGGTGTCGTCCGAAGGATTGACCGTTCCTTGGTTATTGAAAGTCACCGCTCCGGGGAGGGCCTGCACGGTAGGAGGCGCCATCCCGATTTTCAGATCCCGCACCGTGAAGATTTCACTGTTGGAATCATTGATTCCCTCGATGACGACCTGAACGGAGTTGGCGCTGGAACCGACAACGTAGCTCATGGGGTAGTTGAAGGTTCCCGGAGCCGGGGCAAGTTCGTCATCGGAGAGGACACCATCCACGACCAAGGTATCGTAGGGGGTAACCAGATTGATCGGCGCGGCCGTGTTCCCGTCGACAATAACATAGGCGACAAAGCTGTCCGCAGCCTCATTGCCCGAGGAAGAATCGTCGACCTGGAGCGTGAGCGACACCTGGACGGGGCCGAAGGCCGAAAGATCAACGACCTGGGAACTCACCACGTTGCGGGCACCGCCACCGCCATTATTCATCGTCATCGTGCGGAAAAAATCGTCGAACAGCCATCCTGTCGTCGGAATCCTCCCGGTCGTCGCCAGCGGCTGATCGGCCACCAGATGATCGTCGGTCCCGATGATCCGCTGGGGCAGAATCGTGATCGTCGTCTTGCAATTCGGATCGGAGGTGTCCGCCACTTCAAGTGGGATGGGGCCCGAGTTGAATTCGCCGACAGGAGTATTGTTAAAGGGAACATTCACTCCGTAGGCTCCACCCATGCCAACAAAAGGACTCCCGAGCGGCCCTACCACCGACCAACCGGCCCCGAAACTTCCCGTCGCATTGACGGTGACACCGAAATTGATCGTATCATCGAAGGGATCGGACGGAGTTCCACTGAAATTCCGGGTCGAAGTCGACGCGCTCCCCGTGAGCAAGCAGGTCGTCGGGCTTGCCTGGAGTTGAACGGCAAGACTGAGATCCGAGCTGCTGTTCGCCGCATTGTGGAGTGACACCGCGAGGGTGTGGACACCCGGTGCGAGGGTGGACACCCGCTGCACGACCGTAGCGTTATTGGCGATGGCGGCGGTGGCGTTTCCTCCGGTCGCCGTGCCCGCGGCGAGATTGAGACTCGCATCGCGGATCACGGATTCCGTGTTCGCGGTGCCGCTTGCGAGAACAAGATAATCGTCATTGGCGGCGGCGGCGACGTTGACCCTCAATACGAGCACCCCATCAAGGTAGACAAAACCGCCGTCATCGAGAATGTAGCGGAATACCGGGTTGGAATACGCATTCCCATCGTTCGGAACGGTGAACGTGGTTCGGAAATACCCCGTATACCGCGAGCCCGTAGCCGGCAACGTCAGATTCGTCCCAATCGCCGTAAATTCCCCCGGAGCGGGGTTCGGGGTCGTGATGTAATCGATGACTCCGTAGGAGAGAGGCCCGGCACCGACGCCCGCTTCGAAACCTGCCCCTCCCGTCGTAAAGGATGGCCCCGTGTACGTTCCAAAATTGGCCTGAGTGGCAAACCACGGCGTCGTACCGGTCGGATGCGGAGTGGTCGGCCCCGAACCTGCGGGAAGCGCCCCACCGGTCGGATGCATGTAATTCCAGGTCTGGGCCCAATCAACCAGAGTTGTCTGGGCACAGAGGGAGCCTAGGGAAGACAGGAGAAACCCTGCCGAGAAGGTGCAGAATAGATACTTCATGATGATAGGGGGTTTTTCTACGAGTGAGGTTTTTGCAAAGCGCTTGCCTTTCGGGTCGGAAATAGACTTCACGCGTACACTTACCACTGCTTTATTCTAAGGGAAAAATCCAGCCGAATTCTTCGCTGCTCCTGAAATAGAACAACCAGGCTCTCGCCGGATTTCCAGAAAATATGGAGGGCGCTTTCATTTAGAGGAACACCGCTCAACCGCATCCGTTCTTTTCCGCCAGCCAGCGATTCGAGGTGTTCGGGGAGACAATTCCCGTCGACCTAATGATCACCCGCTGGCACGAGGCCTTGTTCAACCACGAGCGCTACGTCCCCTTAGATTGAGCGATCACTCGGCTCACACCCATCCGGAAACCTTCCATGACCGACGACGAACACTTCCGCCAGTTCGAGAACCAGTCCCTTTCTCTCGAACACTGGAACCATCGGGCGCACCTGAAGGTCGCCTACGTGTATCTCCGCCACTTTTCGTTCGACGAGGCCCTCGCCCGGATGCGCGATGGCGTTCGCGCCTACAACGCCGCGAACGGCATCACCAACTCCCCGACCAGCGGCTATCACGAAACGCTGACCCGGGCGTGGCTTCAACTCGTCCACACGACCCTTCGCCAGTTCGGTCCCGCCGATTCCGCCGACGCCTTCCTCGACGCGCAGCCCCAGTTATGCCAGAAGCGCGTTATTCTTCTCTTCTATTCGCGCGACCGCGTGATGTCCGCCGAGGCCAAGGCTTCCTTCGTTCCGCCCGACCTGGCTCCCTTACCGAAACCGATCAGTCAGGAAGGCAGCACCTTCTGACGATTCCGCGCGACCGTGCCCCGATTCCCCCCTTTTCCGCCGCCGCCTTCAATGCTACGCTTCGAGAATGAAACGCACCTTTTTCCTCACCCTGTTGGCCTTGATGGCGGCGCTTGGCGCGGCTTCGGGGGAAGTTGCGACCGAGGCAATTCCCTATACTCATGACGGATCGCAGTTCGAGGGCTTCCTTGTGGAACCCTCGCTCTTGAAGGACGGTGAGAAGCGCCCCGGCGTCCTCCTTGTCCACGACTGGACTGGGCTCCAGGATTACGCCCGTGAACGCGCCGAGATGCTCGCCGGGCTCGGCTATGTCGTCTTCGCCGCCGACATCTACGGCATTGGCACCCGCCCTACCGATCCGAAGGACTGCGCGGCAGAGGCCGGGAAATACAAGGCGGATCGCGCACTCTACCGGGCGCGCCTGAACGCGGCACTCGATGTCCTGAAGGCGCAGCCTCACTGCGACGCCACGATGCTGGGGGCCATCGGCTATTGCTTCGGCGGCACCGGTGTGCTCGAACTCGCCCGCAGTGGCGCGGATGTGGAGGGAGTGGTCGCCTTCCACGGAGCCATCGATTCGCCGAATCCCGCCGACGGGGCGAACATCAAGGGCAAGGTACTCGTCCTCCACGGGGCCGACGATCCCTTCGTCCTGGTCGAGGACATCGCGGCCTTCACCGGGGAGATGCGGGCCCACCAGATCGACTGGCAGATGGTGTCGTTCGGGAATGCCGTGCATTCCTTCACGAAGAAGGCGGCGGGCAACGACAATTCGAAGGGCGCGGCCTACAATGAGAAGGCCGACAAGCGCTCGTGGATCATGATGAAGGCTTTCTTCGAGGAGCTTTTCGGCCGCTAATCGGAACCCTCACCATGCCTTCCCACCACACCTCTATCCTTCCCGACCCCACCCTGCGGGAGAGCGCCCACGAAGTCGAGAGTCGGCTCGCGGCCTGTGCGGCCCGGCTTTCCATCGACGACCTCGACTGCCTGATGGATCGCGTTTCGCGGGGAGTTTTCGGGGCGGCGATGACGGATATCGGGTCGGAATCCGGCACAATCTGGCTCGCCGACGAGGCGCGCACGAAAATGACCGTTGGCTACAGCCACAGCGAACCCCAGCTTGTCGGGCGGGAGCAATCGCTCGACGAGGGCCTGATCAGCCTCGCGCTCGCAACCGAGCACGGCATCTGCGAGAACAAGGTCTATCAGAACGCGAGGCACTCGAAGCGGATCGACGAGGCCCTTCACTTCATCACCTGCGCCATGATCGCCGTTCCCTTCTACCTCGGCGGCTCCGTGCGCGGTGTGATCTCGGCCGTGCAACTGAAACGTCAAAGCGATGATCCCGACCCGCCCGGATTCACCGGCTCCCACCTCTCCCGCGTGCAACAGCTCTCCGCCACCACCGAGCGCCTGCTGAATTACAATCTCCTCCGCCTCCTTTTCGACCTGAACCTGTGAGCTCGATGCCGGAAATCGCGGATCCTCTCGATACCGAGATGGATGACACTTGGATGACGCCGGAGCAGGCACGCGAGGCCATCCACCAAGGTCGAGGGCGCGGCGTCCGCATCGCGGTCCTCGACTCGGGAATCGACGCCACTCATCCGAAGCTCGAAGACCTGCGCATCAGCGACGACCTCGCCATCTTCGAAGACAGCGGACGCATCGTTGTCTCGGAAAACACCTCGGGCGATGTCTACGGCCACGGCACCGCCGTCGCCGGCATCATCCATGAGACCGCTCCCGAGGCGGAGATCGGCAGCTTCCGCGTCCTCGACGCGCGCAATCTCTCGCGTTCCGAAATCATCGCCCACGGCGTGCGCGTCGCCATTCGGTCCGGCTACCACATCCTGAACTGCAGCTTCGGCTGCAAGGGCAGCGTGCGCTTCGTCCTTCAGCACAAGCACTGGGTCGACAGCGCCTGGCTGCACAATGTCCATGTCGTCGCCGCCTGCAATAACTTCGACGTCCACGAACCGGAATGGCCCGGCCACTTCACCAGTGTCCTCACCGTGAACATGGCGCACACCGACTCCGATTACTTCTTCCACCGACCGGGCCACATGGTGAAATTCGCAGCCAAAGGCGACGACATCGAGGTCGCATGGAGCGGCGGTGGCACCCGCGTCGATACCGGCAGCAGTTTCGCCGCCCCCCGCGTCACCGGCTATCTGGCGCGTCTTCTCTCCGTCGCCCCCGGCATGCCCCCCTCCCACGCCTACGATATCCTCCGGCGCATCGCTGAACCTTGGGAACATTCCATGAACTGCGATTGAATACACGCGATGCGGGAATTCCGCATAGCGCCACACCCCGTCCGTCTTCAATCAAGTCTCTTCCAAGCCACCATGAATACCCCTTCCATTGCCGTGCTCGCTCCGGTCCATCACCTTCCCGCAGAGGGGGCCGACCTCCCGCCACTGGATTCCACAGGTCCAATCGGAGCGCGCCGCTTGCTTGACTTCTTTTCAGGCATCGTCGCCGATCGCGGTCTCCATTTCGAAGTTTCCCCAGACGGGATTACTCCCCTTGGAGATTTCGCCCCAACACTCCAGTTTCTCGAAGTCCGCACCGGTGCCGAGTCGCCCCACCTTGATCTCGCGGCCTCTTTTGCCGAACTGAGGCTCCCCCTCGAGGAGGAACTTCCGCTCGACGCCTCCTCGCCTCCCGAGGATTGCGCGCGGGTTTTCCTTACTCAGCTGAATTCAGCGCTCCGCATCGCCGGTCGCGGATTCGCGGGGCATCCGGTTCCCCTCGTGCGCTGGCAGGCCCTCGAGGATCGACCCGGCATCGCCGTTCAGTGCCTGGGCGTCTGGCTGGCCGATGACGAAGGCCTTCGCACCGTGTCCTCCAGTGAGGATTCCTCGCTCGCCCTGGTCTTCGAGGATTCCGAGGTGGAAGGTCGCGGCCTTCGGGAAGCCATTACCGCCCTCGCCATCGCGGGCATCTTCCTCGGCTCTCTTCCCACCGCTGAAGCCGGACTTTTCTCGCGCCGCGCGAAAACGACTCAGGCCGAGAAATCCTCGAAAGCCACCGCTTCCAAACTCCGCGCCGAGGTGGACCAGAAAATCCTCGGCAAGGCCGCCGCCGGCAACACCCACGTCCTCATCGATGTCTCGAAGCAGCGCGCCTACCTTCTCGTCAACGGCCAGATCGCCATCGACACCCCGGTTTCCACCGCCCGCACCGGCAAATACACGCCCCGGGGCGAATTCAAGATCACCCAGAAGGTGCGCACCGGCAAAACCTCGACCATCTACGGCTGCGACCTCCCCTGCTGGATGCGTCTCGACGACTCGCCCATCGGCCTCCACGTCGGCGACCTTCCCGGCTATCCCGCCTCCGCCGGCTGCGTCCGCCTGCCCTCGAATATCGCCCCCCTCATCTTCGACCACGCCCCCAGCGGCACGGTGGTCAAGATCGTCGATCACGTCGATGTCGAGAGCTACGCCAAGGCGTTCTAGAACACCCCGCCCGGAGGATTTAGCATATATGCGATAAATCGACTTGGCAGCTTGCCACGTCTCGGTTATGGGTGGATCCTTCCCGTTCGCAGACATCGCGAAAACCACCACTATGCAAAACGACCCGAATTCCACGTCCGGGCGCCCCGAGTCGACCGACCGCCGCGCTTTCCTCAAGAAGTCCACCGCCGCCGTCCTCGGAGGCACTGCCCTCGGAAGCCTCGGCTTTCCGTATGTCTCCACGGCCAAGCCTGCGGGCTCCTTGCTGAAGGTCGGGCTCATCGGCTGTGGCGGTCGCGGCACCGGTGCCGCCGGACAGGCCCTTGCCGCCGATTCGCAGGTCGAACTGAGTGCCGTCGCCGACGTCTTCGAAGGCCCCGCCCGGAATGCCCTCGGCATCCTCGGCAAGCAGGCCGCCGGCAAGGTGAACGTTCCCGAGAACCAGATCCACATCGGTCTCGACGGCTACAAGAAGGTGCTCGAATCCGACGTCGATGTCGTCATTCTCACCACCCCTCCCGGTTTCCGCCCCATGATGCTCGAAGCCGCGATCAAGGCCGGGAAGCATGTCTTCTGCGAGAAGCCGGTCGCCGTCGATGCCCCCGGCATCCGCTCCGTCATGCAGTCCGCGCAGGATGCCGCGAGCAAGAAACTGTGCCTCGTCACCGGCTTCTGCTGGCGCTACAACAACGCCCGCCGCGCCCTTTTCGAGCGCATCCACAACGGAGCCATCGGGGACGTGAACGGCATGTTCGCCACCTACTACACCGCGCCCGTGAAGCCGATGCCGCCCGCTTCGGCCCGCCCGAAGGACATGGCCGATGTCGCCTGGCAGATCCAGAACTGGTACAACTTTTCCTGGCTCTCCGCCGATAGCCTCGTCGAGCAGGCCATCCACAGCATCGATAAGATCGCCTGGGCGATGAAGGACATCGATCCGATCAGCGCCGTGGCCACCGGCGGGCGCCAGGTCAAGGCCGAGGGCGGGAACATCTACGACCATTTCCACGTCGCCTACGAATATCCAAACAATATCCGCTGTCACCTTGGCTCCCGCCAGCAGAACAACACCCACGGTGAGAACAACGACTACATCACGGGCACCAAAGGCACCGCCCTCATCGTGGGCGGCCAGTGCATCATCCGCGGCGAGGAGAACTGGCGCTTCGACGGCGAGGAGAACGACATGTATCAGGCCGAGCACGACCACCTCTTCAAATCGATCCGCGAGGGGGCGGCCGTGAACGACGGCGCGTGGATGGCCCACAGCTCGATGCTCGGGATCATGGGCCGCATGGCCGCCTACACCGGCCAGAAGATCACCTGGGAGGATGCCTTGAACTCCAAGGACGACCTCGCGCCGGACACGCTCAAGTGGGAGGACGCCTTCGAGCCCTCGCCGATGCCCGTGCCCGGCGTCACGAAGTTCATCTGATCCCGATCTCGCCTTCCATGATCGCCCCGACCCGATGCCGTCTGGCCCTTCCCGCCGGACTCGCCCTCCTTTCCGCCCTCGCCCCGACCGCGCGGGCCGAGATCGACTTCACAACCCAGGTGAAGCCTCTCCTGGAGGAGAAATGCCTCAGTTGCCACCGGCCCGACAGCAAGAAGGGCAA
Source organism: Verrucomicrobiales bacterium (assembly GCA_024641425.1). Classification (GTDB taxonomy): domain Bacteria; phylum Verrucomicrobiota; class Verrucomicrobiia; order Verrucomicrobiales; family DEV007; genus JAHEDC01. Next base: position 10,842 of record JAHEDC010000118.1, read on the forward strand.
ACTCGACATTTCAACCCGCGAGGCCGCGATGAAGGGCGGCTCGGAAGGCGCTTCCATCCTTCCCGGTGCACCGGACGACAGCCTTTTCCTCCAGCTCGTCATGCTGCCGGAGGACGACGACGACCTCATGCCCCCGCCCGACAAGGGCGGCCCGCTCCCGGACGAGGAAAAGGAAATCCTCCGCTCGTGGATCGCCGAGGGCGCGAAATGGCCGGACGGCGTGATCCTGGAGTTGCCGAAGAAGACGAACTTCGCCCGCGACATCAAGCCGATCCTCGACAAGCTCACCCCCGAGGAACGCGCGCTCGTGAAGGCCTGGATCAACGACGGCGCGGACTGGCCGGGCGAGAATCCCGACAATGCCGAACTCACGGCCAAAATCCACGCCCTCATTAAGGAGAATTCGACCGCTATTGAACCGTCCGCGATGGCGCCCTACACCGAGAAGGTGCCCGCCGAATCGCCCGTCGATCTCGAAATGCTGCCCATCCCCGGCGGTGAATTCGTCATGGGTTCGCCCGACACCGAACCGAAGCGCAAGCCCAGCGAGGGCCCGCAGCGGAAGCTGACGATCGCTCCCTTCTGGATGGCCAAGACCGAGATCACCTGGGACGCCTATTCCCCCTTCATGCTTAGCAAGGATCCCCGGAACAAGGACGGCTCGAAGATCTACCCCGCCGCCGGCGACAAGGTGCCCGACCTCATCAGCCGCCCGACCTCGCCTTACCAGGAAATGTCCTTCGGCATGGGCAAGGCCGGCTATCCCGCCATCTGCATGACCCAGCACGCCGCGAACAAATACTGCGAGTGGCTGAGCGCGCAGACCGGGCATTTCTATCGTCTCGCCACCGAGGCCGAATGGGAATACGCCTGCCGCGCCGGCACCGACACCGCCTACAGCTTCGGCAACGACGACAAGGAACTGCACAAATACGCGTGGTTCCTCGACAACAGCAATTTCAAGTACCAGAAGGTCGGCACCAAACTCCCGAACCCCTGGGGCCTCCACGACATGCACGGCAACGTCGCCGAGTGGGTGCTCGACGCCTTCACGCCCGACGGCTACCCCGCCGGCGAAGCCGACAATCCGTGGAACAAGGCTACCTCGCTCTACCCCCGCGCCGTCCGCGGCGGCTCGTGGAACGACTTCCCCGAAAGCCTCCGCAGCGCCGCCCGCATCGGCTCGACCCCGAGCTGGAAACTCCAGGACCCCCAGCTCCCGAAAAGCATCTGGTACCACACCCAGCCCACCTTCCTCGGATTCCGCATCGTCCGCCCCCTCGCCGTTCCCGGCGCCGAGGAAATGCACGCCTACTGGAATACCGCCAACGTCCCCCCCGATCCACCGAAACCCAAATGACCGGAAAGGTCCGCCGTGCCCGTAGTGGGGGCATCCTGCCCCCACAACTCCTCCTCTCTCTCGCCCTCGCGACACTCCTCCCTGCCCAGGAGCAGCTCCACACCTTCGAGGAGCCCCACATGGGCACCCTCTTCACCATCCGCCTCTACGCGGATGCCGAAGCCCCCGCCAAGGCCGCCGCGGACGCCGCCTTCTCCAAAGTCGCCTCCCTCGAGGCCGTCTTCTCCGACTACGACGCCACCAGCGAGGTCCTGCGCCTCGTCGAGGCCCCGCACGGAAAGCCCGTGAAAGTCAGCGCCGAACTCTTCGACGCCACCGTTCTCGCCCTCGATCTTTCGAAGAAGACAAACGGGGCCTTCGACATCACGATGGGCCCGCAGGTGCGGAACTGGCGCCTGGCCCGCCGCACCGGCAAAGTCCCCTCCGAGACGGACCGCACCGCCGCCCAGAATGCCAGCGGCTATCCCAAGCTCCACGCCGATCCGGAATCCCGTACGCTCACCCTCACCGTCCCCGGCATGCGCCTCGATTACGGAGGCATCGCCAAAGGCATCGCCGCCGACGCCGCGCTCTCCGTCCTCCGCTCGGCCGGCTTCCCCCGTGCCGCCGTCGCCGCCAGCGGCGACCTCGCCCTCGGCGATTCCCCGCCCGGCCAGCCCGAGGGCTGGAAGGTCGACATCGAGCATAAGAAAGGAACGCCCCAATCCTTCCACCTCAAGAACCAGGGCATCTCCACCTCCGGCGACACCGTCCAGTGGATCGAAATCGACGGTCACCGCTACAGCCACATCGTCGATCCCCGCACCGGCCTCGGCCTCGAACACGCTCCCGTCGCCACCGTCATCGCCCCCACCGCCACCCTCAGCGACGCCCTCGCCACCGCCGCCTGCATCCTTGGCGAGAAGGCGAAGATCCTGCCGGTCTACCCGGTCTCCGATCTCCGCCTGATCCTCACCACACCATAGCCCCGTTCGATAGCCTCGTTCGCCCCCGGGGAAATGTTTGTTAGGAGGTGACTCCGCCGCGAGCTGGCCTCATGGTGATGGCGGTTCTGCGGGGATCGCCGCCGCATCCCCTCTTTCCGCAACCCGGGGGGCAGGGCGGGGTTGCATCGGTTTCGCGCACCTCGAATCCCCTTGGACACCCCTCAACCCAAGCCACTACCCCAGCTCCGTCATGTTTCGTCATCCTCCCTCACGCGACCTTCTCCTCGCGATCCTCTCCCTCACCCTGCCCGTTTCCGCTAACGCCGGCGACTGGCCGCAGTGGCAAGGGCCCGGCCGGGACGCCATCTCGGCGGATACCGGGCTCCTCCAGGAATGGCCAGAGGGTGGGCCGGCTCTCGCGTGGAAAGTGACGGATCTCGGTGGCGGCTACAGCGCTCCGGCGGTGGCAGGCGGGCACCTGATCGGCATGAGCAAGCGCGACGGAAATGAGATCGTCTGGGCGAGGAAGGAGCACGACGGCTCGCCCCTCTGGGAGACCTTGCTCGGCGCGGCCGAAGAAGGAGGAATGCGCCAGGGCATCGAGGGCGCCGGCTGCACGCCGACCATCGACGGGGAGCACGTCTACGTCATCGGACAGGGCGGCGACGTGGTCTGCCTGCGGAAGGGCGACGGCGGCATCATCTGGCGTCGGCACCTCGTCAAGGACTTCGGCGGACGCCTGCCGGTCTGGCGCTTCAACGAGTCGCCCCTCATCGATGGCGACCAGCTGATTTGTACGCCGGGAGGCACGGAAAGCACGATGATCGCCCTCGACAAACGCAGCGGTGAGATGGTTTGGACAA
>JAHEDC010000119.1 GCA_024641425.1 Verrucomicrobiales bacterium
CCAGTTGGCCTGCGCACGCACGGCGCAGAACCTGATGAGCCGGAACTATTGCTCCAAGGAGGAAAAGCGCGCGATTTCGGAGAGTTTGCAGAAGGCGGATTTCCGCAGTCCCTACGGCAAGGAAATCAGCAAGCTGCTTCGGCATGGGCTTGGCATTCATCATGCCGGACTCCTGCCGAAATACCGGGTGCTGGTGGAAAAACTGGCGCAGCGCGGACTGCTGAAGGTGATTTGCGGGACGGATACGCTCGGCGTGGGCGTGAACGTGCCGATTCGCACCGTCCTGCTGACCCAGTTGTTCAAGTACGGCGGACAAAGCACCAAAACCCTCACCGTGCGCGATTTCCGGCAGATCTGCGGACGCGCCGGGCGCCGGGGTTTCGATACCATCGGCTACGTGGTCGCGCAGGCCCCGGAGCACATGATCGCGAACGCGAAGGCGGAGGAAAAGGCCGCCGCGAAAGGGAAGAAAAGCAAGGCGATGAAGTCGCGCCCGCCGGAGAAGGGTTTCGTGAACTGGGACGAGAAGACGTTCCGGAAGCTGATCGACTCGCCGCCCGAAAAGCTGGTCTCCAGCTTCGCGATTCAGCTCGGGATGTTGCTGAATGTTTTAAGTCGGCGGGAGGTGGATGGATGCGAGGAGTTGCGGAGGATCATTGCCGCCTGCCATGAGTCGCCAGTGAAGAAGAAGGGCCTTCGTCGGCGCGCCTTCGAACTCTTCCGCGCGCTGGTCGAGGGCAAAGTCCTGGAGATCGTGCCGAAGGCGGAGCGAACCGGGCCCGCGAAGGTGGTGTTGAATGTCGAGTTACAGGACGACTTCACCTTGAATCAGGCGCTCGGTTTGTATCTGCTCGATGCCATTCCGCAGTTGGATACGGACGCCCCGGACTATGTGTTGAATGTGATTTCATTGATCGAGGCGATCCTGGAGGATCCCACCGTGGCGCTACGGAAGCAGGTGGATAAGTTGAAGAACGAGATGATGGCAGCGATGAAGCGGGAAGGCATCGAGTATGAGGAAAGGATCGCACGCCTCGAGGAGGTCGAGCACCCGAAACCGGGGAAGGACTTCATCTACAATACCTACAATGCGTTCCTGGCGGGCAATCCTTGGGCGAAGGAGGCGTCGGTGCGGCCGAAATCCGTGGCCCGGGAGATGTTCGAGGACTGGCATTCGTTCGAGGATTACGTGAGGATGTATGGACTGGAACGCAGCGAGGCCGTGTTGCTCCGGCACTTGTCGGAAGTTTACAAGGTGCTCTCGCAGACCGTGCCTCCGGCGGCGAAGACGGAATTGGTCGATGAAGCCGAGGTCTTCCTCGAAACAATCCTGCGCGGGGTCGATTCGAGCCTGATCGACGAGTGGGAGCGGCTCCGCAATCCGGAGTATGTGCCGGTGGCTCAACCAGAGGCTGCGCTCAAAGCCGTGCCGTTTACCCGGAGAAAAGCGCTGTTCGAAACGGCGGTACGCCTGGCGGTCTTCGAATTCGTAAAGCGGGTGGCCCGCGGCGACTGGGAGGCGGCCCTCGAGGACGTGGAAGGAGAGTGGACCATCGCGCGACTCCAGGCCGTGATGGAGTCCCATCGGGAAGAGCATGGCTTCCTCCGGCTGGATCCCGAGGCGCGCAACGCACGGCATTTCAGGCGGGACGAGATCGCGGGAGAGCGGGTCTGGCGCGCGGAGCAGATGCTCGTCGATGAGAACGGTCTGAACGATTGGCGGGTGACCTTCGAGATCAACCTGGACCGATGCGATGAAGCCGAGGCGGTGAAGCTCACCTTGGTCGAGGTATCGAGGGTCTGAGGCCGGGCGGCACGAGAAATCTCCTTGCGGAGAAATCCGATTTTACGGTGTAATGTCCGATCTATGAAAAACCTTCCCACCTTCTGTGCCCTCCTGACGCTCGGCCTGCTTTCCCACGCCAGCTTCGCCGAAGACAAACCCAAGGCCGAAATCCCCGCCGCCGACGCGGACGGTTGGATTTCGCTCTTCAATGGTAAAGACCTCACCGGCTGGGAAGGGCTCGAAGGTTATTGGTCGGTCGTGGACGGTGCCATTCAGTGTTCCGAGACCAAGGAGAATTCCAAGCAGACCGATCTGATTCTGCTCTGCTCGAAGGATAATCCGGAGAAGTTCGCCGATTTTGAAATCCATTATCGCTTCAAATGGGTTACCCCCGGCGGCAACTCGGGCCTCCAGATTCGGGGGAAAATCGACAACCCCGAGATGTTCCATGTCGGCGGCTACCAGGCCGACATCGACGCGGGCAATGGCTACACCGGAATCATCTATGATGAGGGCGGGGTCGCCGGAGGTCGGGGCATCATGAGCAATCGCGGTGAGAAGACCGTGTGGGATGCCGAGAACAAGCGCACGAGCACGCCGCTCGACAAGACCAGCGACGAGATCAAGGCCCTGATCAAGCCCGTCGGAGAGTGGAACGACGCTGTCGTCATCGCCAAGGGCAACCATATCACCTACAGCATCAATGGCCAGGTCACGACCGAGATGACCGACGACAGCCCGAAGGCCTGCAAGGATGGCGTCATCGCCTTCCAGATGCACGCCGGCCATACCATGACACTCCAGTTCAAGGACATTAAGATCAGAATGCTGGACAAGGACTAGGGCTTAAGGGTAGGACGGCGCCTTGCATTCTCGATGCTGGCCGCGGCTTGGAACGACTCGTGCCACCGTTGATGACATTGCCTCTTCGGAACCCTTTTCGTGGCCGACGAGCACACACGGCTGGAGATCATTTGCCGGCGGAAACACGATCCGGTGTCCTTAAACCATCCGGATTTCCTCCCCGTCCTCGGATGTCGCCGGAGACCTTCACGGAAAAGGCCTTGGAATTCTGGCCCTCATGCCGGCACGGTTCGTTCGAGCCGACGAGGCAGGTATCGATCAAAAGGCTCTCAGTCTCGCTCCCAACGAACCCCGAACCCAGAGCGAGGGGAAGCGGGTGCGATTCCGAAGTGCGGCACCCGGATGCGAAACCAGACCGCAAAGCAGGAGGATAAATCCGCTCACCCAGCGTGTTTGTTTCCTGCTTGGCTCGGCAGCCAGGGGCCGCCGGGAGCTTCGGGGAGTTTTCCAGAATCGTCTCCGTGCCTCGAGCATTTCGGAAGAGGAGAAGGCATCGAATTCCGGTGACGCTTGGGGAGTCGGATCGGCATCGGCGCTAACCGAGCGCCGCGATCAGCTCTCGTATCTCGGCGTCAATGGCCTCGCTGCTCGGGTCCTCCAGGGTGTCGGCAATCGCCGTGAGCAAGAGCTCACGAAATCTGCGGCGCAGCCGAAAAACCGCCACCCTTGTCGCGTTGACAGTCCAGCCGAGTTCGCGGGCAGCGGATTCGTATGACCCCTGCCCACCGCCCTCGAAACTCAGAAACGCCGCCAGCTCCTGCACTTCACTCGCCCTGCCAGCATCCGCCCGCTCGCGAGTCAATCTTGCCATCGTGCCCTCCAGCATCAAGAGCGCCCAGCGCCGGTCGTGGGCCCTGCCGGCATCTGGCGCTTCATCCACCGGTTCGACAGCGAACCTGCCCTCCGCCCACGCGCGGTCGAGCGATACGATCTTGGCGTCACCGCCCCGCTTCCGCGCATTGCGCCGCCGTGCTTCGTCAGTCAGTTGGTGTGAGAATACCGCGATAAGGAAGGTTCGCAGTCGCCCCCGCGACTGGTTGGCGTTGGCGAGCAAGCCGTCTTCGAGGAGACTATGAAAGAATCCTTGGACGAGATCTTCCGCATCCGCCGGATAGATCCCCTTGCGACGCGCAAAAGCGTAAAGCGGGTACCAATAGTCCTGGCAGACCTCTTCCAGCGCCGCGCGCGAAATCGTCTCGTCTCCGCTCGCCGCCCGCGCCACAAGGCTCCAGCGGGTTTGGCGAAAGGCTCCCTCATTTTCATTGGTCGGTGTCTCTCCCTCGTCTGCCATGCCACCATTATGCCAGCACTCGACGGAAAATCGAGCCTCGGCGCGACACTTTTCCCGCTTCCGCTTGTAACGAACCGGGAAAAAATCCGAATGGAACGGGCGACGGCCGTAGCCTACCATCCCACCAGCACCTGATGACTCCAGACGACGAATCCGAGCGGTTCGAGACCGACCTGCGTTCGGCGCGCGCGATGTTCGAGCGCGCCCTCACGCCGCCGCGCCTCACCGGCGGAGCGGGAGAACACTGGAATGCCCCACCGATCGAAGAAGTCGCCGCGCTGTTTCCCGGGTTCGAGATCCTCCAATTGGTCGGGCGCGGCGGCATGGGGGCCGTCTACAAGGCCAGACAGGAATCACTCGACCGTCTGGTCGCGATCAAACTGTTGCCTCTCGAACTGTCGGTCGAGGAGGACTTTACCCAACGCTTCCGTCGCGAGGCCCACGCGATGGCCAAGCTCTCGCACCCGAACATCGTCGCCGTGCATGACCACGGCCAGACGGACGACGGGCACTTCTTCATCGTCATGGAATTCGTCGAGGGAGCCGACTTGCAGCAAGTTATCCGTGACGGCGCGCTGACACCGCCCCAGGTGTTCGGGATCGTCCGCCAGATCTGTGATGCGCTAGCATACGCCCACGCTCTGGGCTTCGTCCACCGCGACGTAAAACCCGGAAACGTGCTGCTGGACGCTGGACTCGGGGTGGCGAAGGTCTCCGACTTCGGCGTCGCCCGGCTAACCGGCGAGACCGAGGCGGAATCGCTCAAGACCATCGCCGCGGGTGTCGTCGGCACGCCCGCCTACATTGCCCCTGAACAACTGAAAGACGGCGCATCGGCGGACCACCGTGCGGATATCTACAGCATTGGCGTGATGTTTTACGAACTGCTCACAGGCGAGATTCCGCGCGGCGCCTTCGCCCCGCCCTCGGCAAGGGCTGGCGTCGACCGGCACATTGACGGGGTGGTCGAGAAGGCGATGCGGCCGGAACCCGAACGTCGCTACCAGAGCGCCGGCACGATGCGCGATGACATCAGGGAATCCGCAGGCATGTCGATCAGATGGTGGCACTGGGCGTGCGCCGCGATGACCGCACTGATGATCACAAGGGCAATTTCTCCGCCGCCGCGTGAGGGTCGCTTCGGTGGCCTGAAGACCGGGCCACAACCGCCGCTCGGCCAAATCGTCTCTGACCCGCGAGGCGAATACGAAAACCACCTGGGGATGCCCTTCGTCCCGGTGCCCGGGAGCGGGATTCTTGTCTGTCGCACCGAAACCCGCGTCCAGGATTTCAGGGCGTTCATCGACGCCACCCGGCACGAGATGAGCGGCGGTATTTACCATCGCAGAGGCAATGCGTTCACCCTGGCAAAGGATGGTGATTGGCAGAATCCTCCGGACCACAAGCCGGAGCCCGATTTTCCTGTCATCGGCGTGAGCTGGCTGGACGCGGACGAGTTCTGCCGCTGGCTCACCCAAGTCGAACGCACCGCGGATCTGGTGCCTGACGGGTGGGAATACCGCCTCCTGACCCTCAAGGAATGGGACGATGCCAACGGGAGGGCGCACTGGGGAGTCGCGTGGCCACCACCCGGAAACGCCTGCAACCTTCCCGGGGAGGAACAACGCGATATTGGATTGACCCCCGAGCCATTCCTCACCGGGTGGCGCGACGACTTCGCCGGCCCGTGTAAGGTCGACCAGTTTCCTGCGAATGTGTTTGGTCTGTTCGGGATGTCGGGAAATGTCTCGGAGTGGGTGATCGAACAGAGACATCGTGACCCGCACCAGCGCCTCTCAGCGGGAAGCAACTGGGGGTTCGCCCACGAGCGCTGGGGGGACTGGTTGGACTATCCGCCGGACGTCCGCGCGACACGCATCGGCTTCCGTGTCGCACTGGCGCCAGTCCCCAGCGAGAGGGAACTCGCCGAGCGCAACACCCCGGACCTCGATCAGGGTTTCTTCAACAGCCTGGACATGAAGTTCGTCCCCGCTGGCACACGGGGTGTCCTGGTGAGCGTCACTGAAACCCGCATCGCCGAGTTCTCCAAGTTCGTCGAAACCACCGGTCACCCGATGCGCGGGCCGGTCTGGTTCCACGATGGGACGACAGGAGGCTTGAGCGAGAATCACGATTGGCAAGACCCAGGCTACGCTGCCGGCCCGGAGTTTCCCGTCACCTGTGTTAGCTGGGACGATGCAAGAGCGTTCTGCGATTGGCTCACCGAATCCGAGCGCCTTAACGGGCATCTGAGGGGAGACCCCAACTGGCACTATCGGCTCCCGACTCTCGAGGAGTTCGAGACCGCGGCCCGCTGGGATGACTTCCAGTCCAACTGGCCACCCGATCCCCGCTACGCCAACCTTCCCGGTGAGGAGATGCGCGCCGCAGGGTGGCGGCTCGATACCATCGATGGGTGGCGGGACGAATGGCAGACGCCTGTTCCCTGGCGCAGCGTGCTCCCCGGGCACTACGGCATCCGCGGCATGACGGGCAACGTCGCGGAGTGGGTGATAGGAGACCATCACGCCGTCCCCGACAAGCGCACCTTCGCCGGTTGCGATTGGCTCTACGGCGATCCAAAGACGCACGCCACCATCCCCGTCGCGCCCGATTCGAGAGGGGTGCGAGTCGGTTTCCGGGTCGTCCTGGCAAACCGACGGGCGGGAGAGTGATCGCCTCCCCACTGCGGGAACATCGAGAAAAAATTTCACCCGCCGTGTGTAATGCCCGCCGCGCGAATCCGAAAGCACGGGCATGAAAACGCATTCTTCCCTCTCCATTCTCTTCCTCGCATTCCTGCTCACGCTCCAGTCGCACGCCCAGCTCGCCCTGATACGCGAGGGGCGCGAATCGGTCGGGGTCATGGACGAAGACGAGTGGTTTGGTGCGGCGGTGGCGCTCGGCGATTTCGATGGCGACGGCTACAAAGACCTCGCCACCGGGGCCCCATTCCAGAAATCCGGCGGAAATGTCTTTTTGTCAGGCTCCGTCATCATCAACCGCGGCTCAATCTATGGGATCACCTGGGAGGGCGCCTACGCGCTGTCTCCAATCGATGGGAGCCTCGACCCGGCTGCCCAGTTGCAGATGGGCAAGGCCTTGGCCGTCGGAAACTTCAATGGCGATGCCTACGAGGACCTCGCCGTCGGGCTCCCTGCAGCCACTGTGTCCGGCCAGTCCGCTGCCGGGCGAGTCTTCGTCTACTATGGTGGACCGGGGGGACTCCCCGGGGTCGCGGACACGATCCACGAGGGCCAGCTTGGGGCTGCCGTCGAGAGTGGGGATCTGTTCGGCGACGCGCTCGCCGCCGGCCGGCTCGGTGATGACCCGTTCGACGATCTGGTGGTGGCGGCGACCGGAGAGAACAGCGGCCGCGGAGCGATCATTGTGATTCGCGGCAGCGCGGCCGGGCTCGACTTGAGCAAACGGGAGATCCTGCTCGGGTCGGACATGGGATTCGCCAACCAGCCCGGAGACCGGTTCGGCCAGGCGATCAAGATCGGCAACGTCTTCGGTTTCGCCGGCGCCGAGTTGATCGTCGGCGCGCCGTTCGCGGAGTTAACGCCCAGCGCTCCATCGAGCGGGCTCGTCTACATCGCTCCTACGACCGACGCCAGGATCGACACCGCGAACGCTTCCACCATCTCGCCCATCACGGTGGGCGACGCGCTCTTCACGCAGGGAAACATGGGCATGTCGCTGGAGGTCGGCGACTTCTGGGGCGACGGCGCACCGTTCGACCTCGCCATCGGAGCCCCCGGTGCCCATAGCGGCGGGAGGGTCTATATCGGCCGGGGCACCTTGTTCGGGCTCACTTACCCGACAACGCTCGAACAGCCGGCGGGGTGGGGCGCGGACGACGCCGATGACGATTTCGGCCGCGCGGTCGCCGCAGGCGATCATGATGGCGACGGCGACGACGAGCTCGCCGTCGGCTGCCCCGGGCAGGATATTTTCCTCTCATTCACACAGAACAGCGGCAGCGTGCACATCTTCGAGGGGAAAGAGACCGGCCCCTCGCAGGTCGGCGCTACCAGCTACACCGATCTCGACCTCGGGGACGAGATGACGGGCGAAGGTCGGCTCGGATACGCGCTCGCCTCAGGTCGCACCTCCGCCTCGCAGCGGAAGAGCTTCGTCGCCGGCGCGCCCCAGAAGTTCGGCAACACCGGACAGGTGTTCGACATCGCCCCATGGCGACAGATCCCGCGCCCGCTCTGCCGCTCCGCGCTGGCGGCAGACTGCGAAGGAAATATCGTCTACGCGCTCAGGCCATTCGAAACGATCAAGCTCGCCAGCACCACGAAGATCATGACCGTGCTTCTGGCCTGCGAAGCGACCGCACGCCCGCTCGGAGACCCTCTTCGAGTCGGGCTCAACGAGAGCTACACCATCGAAGACTGGATGTACGATGGGTTCCCGCTGACGTCTGGCTGTTCCATCTTCGGCTACACACCCCTGCCGACGAACGTCTTCACGGAAAGCTTCACTTTCGAGGAGCTCATCCGCACCACGGTCATGGTTTCCGGCAACGATTCCGCGTTCGCGGTCGCCGACGCGATGACCGGCGAGATCAGTACGTGGCAAGGCATCGACATGTCGGCACCCCAATTTGCCCAGCTCATGAACGACCGGGCCGCGGCGATCGGAATGAACGACACCAATTATACCAATCCGGCCGGGGTTGCTCCCAACGAGCCTACCTCGACCGCCTACGATCAGTGGTTGCTGGCGCAGGAGGCGATGCAGAACCCGCTGTTCCGCGACATGGTCGGCACGACGAGTTTCCCCATGCAAAAGACGCTCGCCGTCGGCGAGGCGGGCAATTTCCAGACGGCCAATGTCAATGTCGGCTATAGTTGGCTCACGGGCATGAAGTGCCTTGAGCCGAAGATCGTCGGGATCAAGGACGGCAGCACACCCGGCGCAAAACACACGCGGGTCGCGGCCGCGCAGTTCGGCTCCTCTCCGACGAAGCTCGCCTACGGGATGGGCTTCCGTTGGGCCGGAACGACCGATAACCCGTGCGACCCGGGAGAGATTGTCTCCATCGGCAGCCTCCGCACCGCGCAACTCGTGAAGCTCGGGCTCAGCTTTTGCAATACCGATGTCGGCGGTCCCGGTGGCGTCACCACACCCCCTCCACCTCCAACACACGAGTGGACCGTGAATGACGGGACGATCGATGCCCTGCAGTTCGGGAGCTTTGGCGCGGAGTCTGAGGAGCCGGCAGCCGGACCTTTCGCGGATCTCAGACCGACAAAGTTCCGCCTCTATCCGCGCGGCAGAATCGAAACGCGCCAGAGCTTCTCCATGCAGTGGAAATACCGCGGACTGTGGGAAATCGAACCCGGTGAGACGGTCGGCCTCAGAGCATCCCCGGTCCTGGCCGCGACGGCGACCATCCGCGTGCTCGCCGAACGCCTGCCCGCCGACGACGCCAGCTTGCGCGTCGCGTCGACTTCGACCGGCGGCAGCCCACTCACACTTCTCCTGCCTGCAGAGCAGGATTACACCCTCGACAAGTGGACCGGCACCGAGGGAGAGTGGTCCATCGAGCTATTCAATGGGGGGCGCGACTCCATCGTTGTCGCCTTCGCCGGCCAGTTCACCCTCCGCCCGACCTTCCACGGCACCCCCGGCGAATTCTTTGAGGCTTGCCTCGAACCGGTCGGCATCTCGCTGCGCGACAACCACACCTTGTGCGAGCTGGAGCCAGTCCCGGGAGATCCGTCTTTCGACATCTGGATCGAACTCACTCCCGCGGAAAGCAGGCGCTGGGCACCTCCGCTCCGGATCAGCCGGATCGACATCAGGGCGAGCACGACGCGGGAGAGACTCGGAGTCGAATTGCAGTTCGGCGCCGCCGCGCCTTACGGCGATCTCCCCCTCGACGCCTTCTACAAGGAATTCAGCGTCGAAACTTCACCGGCGATGCGCGCCGGAACCTGGATGAGAATTGTGAGCATTCCGGCCGGAGCGGCCGGGAGCGATGAATGGCAGGGAGAAATCGACGCCGCTGCGGCCGGGTTCCTTCAACTGCGGGGAATCCAAGGCGAACGGAGCGGTGACTAGGAGGTAAGGAGATGAGTTGAGGCTACAGCCGCCCCCGAGTTTCCTCCACTCCACCCCCGATTCCCGATCAGGGAGAGGTAAGTCATTCCGGGAAAACTCCCGGGATGACGCGGCTCCGGGGGCTACAGACTCTCTCCATACTCCCAGCCCTCCCGCATGGGCTCCTTGACAAAGGCATTCAGTTCCGGGTGATTGGTTATGCGACCTGCCTTGGCATCCCACTCGATGCGGGTATCAAAGCGTTGGGCGAGGACCCCGAGCAGGATGATCTCGGTCAACTTTGCCGAGTACGAGAAGTTCGATCCCGGCTCGGGACCCGTTTCCTTGATGGCGCTCAGCCACTCCCCAAAGGATCCGCCCCTGACACGCGGAATGGACTCCGTCGGTGGCTTCGCCTTCCATGGTGCGCGCACTTCCTCCGGGAGGATCGCGGGCTCGCCGGCGTGGGTTCCACATCCAATCATGCCCTTGGTCCCTACCATCCAGCATGCTCGACCAAGATGGGCCGCGTTTTCCGCGCCGAATTTCCCGATCCGTCCGACTTTCGACCAATCCTGCGGGCCATCGAACCACTGGAGTGTCACCGGCCCCCGTTTGTCGTTCCCGGGAAATTCAAAGCGAACGCGGCTCCCCGCGGGGATGATGCCGTCGAGGGACGGCTTCCGTTCGAGACACTCCACCGCGAGGGGAGCATCCAGTTCCATCGCCCACACCGGAGTGTCCAGAGTGTGGCACCCCCAATCACCCAGCATCCCGGATCCGAAGTCATAGACCGCCCGCCACTTATAAGGGAGGTATTCACGATAGAACGGTCGCTTCGCCGCGGGCCCGAGCCACAAATCCCAGGCCAGACCTTCGGGAACGGGAGATTCCGGCGGGGGCATCGTCTTCGGATTCGCAAAATGCTCGCCACCCATCTCCGGGCCATCATTGCGGGCGAAAACCTCTTGAACCTCGCCGATCACGCCCGCCCGGTAGGCCTCGACCGATTTGCGGATTCCGTCTCCCGCATGCCCCTGATTGCCCATCTGCGTGACCACCTTGTAGTGATTCCTGGCCTTCAACAGCGTTCGGGCCTGCCAGATATTGTGGGTGAGCGGCTTCTGGGTGTAGACATGGATGCCGCGCTCCATGGCGGCGAGCGTGGCCGGGAAATGGGAGTGGTCCGGCGTGGAAACGACGACGGCATCGATCTCCTTGTGCATCTTGTCGAGCATGACCCGGTAATCGTCGTAAAAGGGCTGGTTTGTCCGCCAGTTCTTCATGTTTTCCGCGCAATGGGTGCGGTCGACATCGCAGAAAGCCACGAGGTTCTCGTCCTTGCACCCCTGCTCGTAGGGTTGCCTCGCGATCCATCCGCCGGATCCGATGAAGGCGACGTTCACCTTGCCATTGGCGGAGGAACCAGGCTTGCCGATGGCGAAGCCCTGCAGGGAGGTGCTGGCAGCCAGGGTGCCGGCGGTGCCTTTGAGAAAAGATCTACGTCTCATGATGGATGATTGATTGATGCTATGGTGCGCGGATTGGCGCAGCCTATCCGTATTGACGGATCGATGCAATCTTCTCGTTGGAAACATCCCTTCTCGTTGGAAACATCCCTTGATCCCTCCACCCGAAATCCTACCAAGCAGACAGTGAGCACCCTCTCCTATTTTCCGTTGAAAACGGACCGCTTCGACCTTCGACCGGATGTTCGGACACTGAAGCCGAACGAATCCATTCTGGAAAGAACCGGGAACTATGCCGCCGAAATTTCCCTCAAACGCCGGCTCCTTGAGGAAGACAAGGAAAACTATCTCAGGGTGACACGCGGCTGCGAGGCGTCGATGCGGGAGGCGTCAATGCTCTTGACGGGGACCGAATCGCTCGTTGAGGCTTCGCTTGGGATGCAGGAAGACCTCGTCATCCTGCGCGGGGATCCGTCGGCGGGACATCCCCTCATCGCCGGCATCGTTTGCTTTCCGAACGGCTGGTCGATCGCCGACAAAATCGATCAGCCGATCGACGCCGTCCACGATCCTGTCCCCGGTTACGCCGAGGTGATGAGCCAAACGATCAACCGTCTCCTGGAGGGGCTGAAGCCGGAACGCCCGGTGTGGAGGACCAATTGGGGAGTCAGGCCGAGCGGCTTGTTGGATCAATCGCCGAAGAAGATGTCCGCGGTGCGGGAAGCCGCGCGGCATTTGAATGCCAGCAATGTCGGCCGGGAATGCTTCTTCCGCGTCGAGCGCCAAACCCTTTCAAGACTCCCCCGGACAAACGACATCCTTTTCACGATCCACACCCATCAGTGCCCCATCCGCGAACTCGAAACCTGGCAACAGCGAAACCTCCGTGGCGTTCTCGCTTCCTGTCCCGAAGACATGCTGCTCTACAAGGGAATCGCGCCCTTCAAGGATCTCCTTCTCCGCGACCTGGAAAGGAGGCTCAGAGAGAGGGACTCCAGCCCTTCCACGGAGTGAGTCGTTTTGGTTCCCCTTCAGCGGATGCCGGCCGTTAGCTCGTCGAGGTAGTCCTCGAGATGGGTGTAGCCGTCCCCGTCCCCGTCCAGGGCGCCGTCCGCGGCATCCGCGGGATCGAGGCCCTTCCCGGTCTCCCACGTGTCGGGCATACCGTCGCCATCTGTGTCCCAACCGGAAGGGCGATGAATCTCGGGATAGTCCTCCCAGCCGCCGACGTCCTCCTGCGAATCAGGCAGTCCCGGCAAACCCGACTTGCTTCCCTTGTAGGTTGTCGTGCCCGCGCGTGTCTCCCCGATCACCCGCTGGTCGTGATCGTCGAGCACGGGCACGTTGCAGCCGACGTCGGCCAGCACGTTCTCGTAGGCCTCCCGCGCGGTGTGCGTCGTGACATGGGGTGCGAAGAAGGGCTCCGGCACCGTGACGGGCGCGTCCTGTCGGCCCCGAACATTCATTCCCTTGAACACCCCGGTCGGCCCCTCGGGCCCGGCGAAACCTTCCATGATATTGCCCTCGACGTAGTACTGCTGGGGTCCGAAAGCGGGGTTCTCGAACTGGGGGTTGAGGTAGGTCATGATCTTTGAAGCGGGACCGGGCTTGTAATAGTTGTTGACGAAGTTCACCTCCCGCGCCCCGCCATCGGTGGTGCGACCCTCCCAGTTATAGACCACCATGTTACGGATATCGAGCCGACCGGCGTGGCGGTTCGCCTGATCGGTCGCTCCCGCCAGAGACCAATTGCGGCCCGCATTGTGGGCCAAAAGGCTGTGGTGGAAACTGCCGATGTTACCACCGATCGATCCCGCGAAACCATGCGCCGATCCCACGCCGTATTTCTTATGGCCGGCGACGTTGAGCGCCTCGGAGATCAGGTTGCGCTGGAAGGTGATGTTCCCGGCACCCCGCGAGCTGAAAGCCTCGTCGATGGTCCAGGAAATCGAGCAGTGATCGATGATGCAATGATCACAACTGGCGAGGCCCATCCCGTCCATCGTCTCACCGGCCAGATTCCCCAGGCGGAGGCGGATGTAACGGAGGACCGTCTCGCGACCTCCCAGGCCGCCAAAGGTGTAGTTTCGAAGGCAGATGCCCTTGCCCGGCGCCGTCTGCCCGGCGATGGTGAGGAACGCGTTTTCGCCGCCGAAAACGAGTTTGGAGCGCAGGCTGATGAGCCCGGAAACGTCGAAGACAACCGTGCGCGGACCTGTGGACTCGACCGCCTCGCGCAGCGAGCCCGAGCCCGCATCATCGAGGTTCGTGACATGCATCACGCGCCCGCCGCGCCCACCGATCGCAAAACGCCCGTAACCCTCGGCCGCGGGGAAGGCAGGATGCCGGACCCGGAAATGCCAGACATCGCCGCGGGCGACCTCGCCCTTGGCGTCGACGGAATCGACCCGCCAGGCGTAATGAAGCCGGGAATTGTTCGCCACGACACTTGCGGAGTAGGATCCCCCCTCGACTGCCGCCAGAAATCCCTCGGCTTCAATTGTCGCGACGTCCAGCTTT